>JAZSKU010000046.1:0-4433 GCA_045535005.1 Bacilli bacterium | reverse complement strand
CCTCTCAATATATATTTCATCTAACATTATTCCATCTTGATAATCTTTAACTAAAAGACATCCATTAATCTTATCATTAATAATAAGTACCTTATAATTAGATATATCTTTTTGTGTATTTTCGTTAACATAATTTATTATTCTTATCTTTTCTTCTTCACTTATATCTTTTGCATAATCAAATATACTTCTTAATTTATATTCTTTTAATATTTCTATGTCTTCAAGTGTAGCATTTATTAATTTATATTTCATGTAAACCACCTATTTTTATTTTAACATAAAATTTAGTATATGTTATAATGAATATGGTGATAAAGATGGGATTTTTTAGTAATTTATTTGGAAAAAAGAATTATGATCAAGAAATGAAAGAACAAGCTAATGTAACAGAAACTAATGTAGTTAAAGAAGAAGCTATTAATGCTTTATCTTCTTCTGACTTTATGTTTGAAGTTGAAGATGTATTTACTATTACTGGTCGTGGCACTGTTGTAACTGGTCGTATATCAAGTGGAACTTTAAACTTAAATGATGAGGTTTTAATTAATGGAACTATACCTACTGTTGTAACTGGAATTGAGATGTTTAGAAAAACACTTGACTTTGCACAAGCTGGAGATAACTGTGGTATATTACTTAAAGATATTAGTAGAGATCAAATTCAAAGAGGAGATAAGTTAACTAAGCAATAAAAAAGAACTTTTAAAGTTCTTTTTTTTATTCTATTTCTAATTTTAATTCACTCATTGCACCTAGGTCATATGTAGTGTAACCCATATTAACAAGTGTATCGTTTGCTATTTTACTTCTTTTACCGCTTTTGCAGTATACAAATATTAATTTATTTTTTTCTATTTGTGTTTCAGGTGTTATTTGATCATATGGAATATTTATAGCACCTTTTATGTGTGATTCATTATATTCACTTTCTGTTCTTACATCTAATATAATATAATCATTTTCTTGCATTAGTTTTTCATATTCTTCAAGTTCATTACATCCAGTTAATAATAATATACCTAATATAACTAATATTTTTTTCATATTATTCACCCATTTAATTATATCATTATTTTGTTATATATCAAACTTTATTTTATTTGCGTAATCCCATGTTATTTCGTTTGTTTTGTTCTCTATTTGATCGTATGCTTGTCTCATCATTCTTGATACTTTTTGTGGTTCTATATTTGTTATATCGCATCCAAACATAGGTATTACGATACTTTGTACTCTATTTCTTTTGGCAAGTAATAATGTTGTTCTCATACATTGATATACTATTCTTTCATCTATTATTTCTTCTTTTACTCTTATAATTGGTGTATGTATTACAAAAGTATCTTCATTTGCCTCTAATATAAAACTAGTACCAAGTGGTTGTTCTCCATTATAGTTATCTATTATAAACTTTTGTATTTTACTTTCTATTCCTTCATAATAATCTATTATTTCTTTGCTTAGTCCATAATCAAATAAACCATATGCATTATTTGATAATACTACACATTCTACTTTGTTCTTTTTTATAAATGACTTAAAGTCATTATTTATTACTTCTATATTTTTAAATTCATCAAAGTATGCGTTAAGATATTTAGATTTATTAAAGTCTTTTTCACATATGTATATTTTCATATCTTACCTCTTTTTATCATATAAAAAATCCTTAAATCAGGATTTTGTTTTTTATTTTGGTGGAGATGAGGAGTAACGAACTCCTGTCCAAAATACATTCCATTAGAATTTCTACAAGTTTAGTTGGTTTTTATACTCAGATAATAATATAGAGAGCCAACTTCTTTTATTATCCAAAGTTTATTATTTATTCGTTATTAATCACAAACATATTAATAATATAGTTCACTAAATAACTCCTGACATGTACTCCGTGAACAAAAGTACAGCAGAAGCTCCAGTTTTACTTACTAATTAAGCAAAAGCTGGAGAGAAATCGTAATTTTCTCCGATTATTTTTAAGGTTTGAATTTTAAGTATTCCTACTACTTGCATTCTAACTAAACATTATTCTGTCGATTCAATGCATCCCCAAGTTGTATAAATTATATCATAAAATGCATGTGTTTTCTAGTAATATTGACAAAAATGATTTTATTTCCTACAATTATATTATTATGAAATACAAATTAAATAGAATTATTCAATTAATTATTATTAACTTAATTACACTGACTAGATTCTTTGGAGCTATATCGCTTCCATTTATTTATCATTATTGGGGACCTAGTGTATGTGCTTTAGTAACAATAATATTATTTTTTACTGATGCGGTTGATGGATTTCTTGCAAGAGCGCTTCATGCTTCTACTTTCTTTGGAAGTGTTTTAGATGGTGCGTGTGACAAATTATTAAATGCTATGTCTTTTATATTACTTGCGCTTACATATAATGTTATGATATTTCCTCTTATTTTAGAAGTATGTATTTTAATAGTTATGTACTCTACTTATAGAAATGGTGGTAATGTTCAATCTAGTAAGACTGGTAAAATTAAAACATTAATTCTTGATGTATGTGTTGTACTTTTATTTGCTGTTATTAGTTTACCTACTTATAGTCTTAATAATGAATTTGTTACTTATTTAATTAATAATACTGATAGTATCGTATATATATTTGGTTGTGTTATTACTATAGCATCCTTAATAGCTTTAGGAGGATACATTAAGACAAATAAAGAAACTATTAAGGATCCTAAGATGATTCATATTAAGAAACAAAAACGTGTTTTAAAACCATATAAAAGTATTGTTAGAATGTTTTTTGATTCTGAATATTATTATAAACATAAAGATGAATCTATTATGAAACAATTATATAAGTAATTTTATAAAATTATGATAAAATATTATTAAGGAAGTGAAATATGAAGAAAAAATTTGGAATATTTTCAATAATAGTTATTGCTGTTGTTGGAGCTATTGTTATTTATAATATGTTTGATGATGAAACTGAAGTAGTAAAAAACTTTAGTGATGAATATACTTTAGTAAGTAAGGATAACATATATAAGTATACTAATGTAGATGATATTATAAATATTCTTGAAAAAGGACGTGGTGTTATATTCTTGGGATATCCTTCTAAAGAATGGGCTTCACATTACGCTAAATATTTAAATGAAGCTTTAATTGATAGAGGCGCTGAAAAGATTTATTATTATAATTTTTTAAGAGATCGTGAAATAAATAGTGTTAAATATCAAAAATTAATTGAGTTATTAGATGAAAACTTATATTATGATGAACATGGTGAAAAGATTATTTACTCACCTACTATTATTTATGTACTTGATGGTGAAGTTAAATACTATAAAACTATTGATTTTAAATATAGTGCTTCAGAGTTTTTTAGTAATGAAGAAAATATCAATAATTTAAAGTTGGAATTAAGTGAAAATTTTGATAAAATATTTAAAGTAAATTATTAGGAGGAAATTATGTATACTAAATATATAATTATGTTAGTTATACTTATTATAATTGCTTTAGTAGTAATTAAAATGAGTAGAAAAGACTTTAGTGTTGAGATTAATAAATTAATTCAATATCTAGGTGGTAAAGATAACATAGTTGATGTACAAATTAATTTATCTAGACTTAAGGTTGAAGTTAAAGATGTAAGTTTAGTAAATAAAGAAGGAATTCAAAAATTGGGAGCTAAAGGTATAGTTGAAATTGATAATCAATTAAAGATTATATTTGGACCTAATTCAAAACAACTTAAGAAATATATGGCTGATTTAAAGTAAGTTTATCTTACTTTTTTTATTTGTTTAAAAACCTACTTAATAATAAGTAGGATAATTGTAATATATATTATTATATGGATAATATACTGGTCTTGGTCTATATGGATTAAATATACCTACTGCTGCTCCTCCTGTTAAGGCACCAAGTAAAAACGGTGCAGCAAATGGTACGAATCTAGTGTTATTCATTTATTTCACCTCAGTATATTATATTAAAAAATCCCAATTAAGATTGGGATTTTAAACGATATAAATTAAATGAGGGTTTATTATTAAATCTATAATTATATTTATTTGTTCCAATACCACTAGATATATAAATATTTGTTATACCTTTTGTATAGTGTTCATTATAATAATTGCCTGATGATTTATCTATAAATAATCCTCCATAATATGGAACATTTACTGCTCCATTTAATGAGTGACCTCCTAAGATTAAATCTACTTCATATTCACTATTATTTATTGAATCTATTACTTTTCCTTCGTGTACTAAACATATTATATATCTTCTATCTTCTTCGTTATAGAATTTAAATGCTTCTTCTAAGTTTATTTTTTCTTTTATAGTACTTGGAAGACCAACAATATATATTGGATCATTAGTTTTACTATAAACTGTATCATAACTATTATTTAATATTATAAAGTTACT
>JAZSKU010000005.1:0-1928 GCA_045535005.1 Bacilli bacterium | reverse complement strand
TAAACAGCACGGTATTGCCTGTCAGGACAATGTTGTCGTTGTCCACCAGATTGCTTGCATATTCTGTCCCATTGATATTTGTAGCATTCACCTTTTGTGCCAACCCCACAAATAGAATAATCAGAATAGTGCTTAGAATTTTTTCTTTAAATTTAAGATCTTTCATAATTATATCTTTTTAATTATTAATTTTCTGTGTAATAAGTATCTCTGTGCGATTTTTAGAACGCAAAGATAGTGAGAATTTTGAAGAAAGAGACGCCACTACCGGAAGTTTTATTAAGAAATATCCTTCGCTATTACTTGAAAATATAAGACTTTGATTAGAATTAAAGTCTTTATTAAAAATGACACTTCCATCATTAGTGTAAGTAATCATATTCATTTCCAAGTTCTTTTTAACAGAATCAATAGTAAAGTGTAAATTATATTCAAAATCAGCATTTTGGGCATTTAGCCAAGAAATTTTTGCGATAAAAGTATCTCCCACTAAAGATTCAACCGGCATATTATTATAAGCAGGATTATATTTGTTTACTCTTGAGAAATTAATGCCGTTTCGTTCAATGAATATTTCTTGTTTAATATTCAAACCGGAATGATAAATCTTAAATTCTTTAATATCAAAGTTGTTTAAGAAATTTTCTTTATTAGCGTCTATTAGCTTACTTTCAGGAGCAATAATAGCTAATCTCGACATTAGGTAATTTATGTTTCCTTGTTCTGGGGTATATGTTATATTCTCAGCATGACCTTCAAGGAGAACACTGTTAGATTGGCTTGTGTCAATCAATTCATAGTGAACACTTAGATTAAAATCGGCAACGTTTATCTTATTTATAGTAATAGACATATTGAGTTGATATATCGAGTAGTCATTAAGACCTATGATATTATCATCTTTTCCAATGCCTTTGATATATAATGGAGTCCCATTTATTTTAGCCTTTTTTGTATTATCATCATACCCAATGATAACTTGTATCGGATTTAATGCTCCACTGTATAATAACCGAGCATAGAACATTTTAATCTTTTGAACTTGAAATTTCAGAGAAACAGCATGATTCTTTGGCAATTCACCAAATAGAGTAAAAGCATTATAATTGGGAAAAGATTCGGACTGTGGAGTATTATTGTTAAGATTATACGGATAAACAGGATTATTATCTCTATAATAATTGGCATTAGAAGTAACAATAGGGAAAACATTATTAGGAGTAGTTACCCAAATACCAATTTCGTCATTATTATCATCTTCACATTGTATCTTACCATTTAAAAAAGAGATAGTTTTCCCATTTATATAAATCTCGATATTGTTTGAATTATTATTTTTCTCTAATTTATGTTCAATATCACCTGTGATTCTCCATATATTCTTGTCATTTGTCGTAGCACCTGAAATAACAAAAGGGCATGGTTCAATAGCTAAAGTTTTATTTAATGAATGAATAGTTTTTCCACCAGTCAATTTGTTAAAGTTGCTTAAAATACGAGATAAGTTTACATAACTATCCGTATAGTAATGGCGTATGTAATCAATGTTATTTATTGACTCATTTTGGTGGTTTTCAAACAAATCGATATAATATGGGAGTTCATTATCATTTCGTTTAGATTCGATATTGAAATAAGCAATAGCCTTATCGGGACAAGACAAAAATAGATGATATAATAGTTCTTTATAATAATGTTGAGAAATTTGTTCAATCTTAATATTATTGTTAGTCACATCATCAGTAATCCCTTTATTGGAATTATTTACTCTGAATTTGAGTCTTTTGTTTAATTCAAAAGCCCATAAATTCCAACTAGAGAAAAAGACATTAAATTTTCCACCTGAAGATAATTCAGTACCTCTAATTCTATTGATATGTCCGACAAAATACTGATAAATACTATCAAGAGTTTCGGGGAGAATCTTC
>JAZSKU010000043.1:0-46232 GCA_045535005.1 Bacilli bacterium | reverse complement strand
TATATAGTATGCTATTTTTGAAAATATATTCTATATTCGGAAGATCCGTTTGCCTCTGGCGTGGTCCCTCCGAAAAAAAATTGCAAAAAAAAAAATTGGCAACTACCTATTTTCGCATAAGACTATCGTCGGCGTATGAGTGCTTAACTTCTCTGTTCGGGATGGGAAGAGGTGTGCCCACTCAGCTATCGTCACCAATAAGGATTTTGTCCTTTAAAAACAAGATAATGCTTAAAATATATCAAAAATAATAATAATTAGGATTAAATCCTCGTGCTATTAGTACTAGTCAGCTCAACATATCGCTATGCTTCCACCTCTAGCCTATCAACGTTGTAGTCTTCAACGGCACTTACTAAAAAATATGGGAAAACTCATCTTGGAGGAGGCTTCACGCTTAGATGCTTTCAGCGTTTATCCCGTCCGCACATAGCTACTCTGCGATGCAACTGGCGTTACAACAGATACACCATTGGTGCGTCCACTCCGGTCCTCTCGTACTAGGAGCAGCTCTCCTCAATTTTCCTACGCCCACGACGGATAGGGACCGAACTGTCTCACGACGTTCTGAACCCAGCTCGCGTGCCACTTTAATGGGCGAACAGCCCAACCCTTGGAAGCGAATCCACCTCCAGGATGTGACGAGCCGACATCGAGGTGCCAATCACCACCGTCTATGTGAACTATTGGGTGGTATCAGCCTGTTATCCCCAGGGTAACTTTTATCCGTTAAGCGACGGCAATTCCATTCTCTACCGCCTGATCACTATGCCCTACTTTCGTACCTGCTCGACTTGTTGGTCTCACAGTCAAGCTCCCTTCTACCATTACACTCTTCGAACGATTTCCATCCGTTCTGAGGGAACCTTTGGGCGCCTCCGTTACTCTTTGGGAGGCGACCGCCCCAGTCAAACTGCCCACCAGACACTGTCCCTCACCCAGATTCATGGGTGCAGGTTAGAAATCAAATAACTGAAGGGTGGTATTCCAAGGACGACTCTGTATAAACTGGCGTCTATACTTCATAGTCTACCACCTATCCTCTACATCACTTATCTGATTCCAATATCAAGCTACAGTAAAGCTCCATGGGGTCTTTCCGTCCTGTCGCGGGTAACCTGCATTTTCACAGGTATTAAGATTTCACCGAGTCTATGGTTGAGACAGCTCCCAGATCATTACGCCTTTCGTGCGGGTCAGAACTTACCTGACAAGGAATTTCGCTACCTTAGGACCGTTATAGTTACGGCCGCCGTTCACTGGGGCTTCAATTCGAAGCTTCTATGTTATCGACTTGCGTCCATATGACTTCTCCTCTTAACCTTCCAGCACTGGGCAGGCGTCAGCCCCTATACATCAGCTTTCGCTTTAGCAGAGACCTGTGTTTTTGGTAAACAGTTGCCTGGGACAATTCTCTGCGGGTCACATTTCTATGACCTCCCCTTATCCCGAAGTTACGGGGTCATTTTGCCGAGTTCCTTAACCATAGTTATCTCGCTCACCTTAGGATTCTCTCCTTGACTACCAGTGTCGGTTCTGAGTACAGGCACCTATATGATTAGCCCTAGAAGTTTTTCTTGAAAGCATGGCGTCACCAGAGTTAAAGTTCCGTAGAACTCTTCCCCGTCACACTTCAGCGTTACAGTTGATAGATTTGCTTACCCAACACGCCTTTGTGCTTAGACCAAAATCCAATAATTGGCTCTGATTAGCCTTCTTTGTCACTCCATCAGTCATATAGGTGGTACAGGAATATAAACCTGTTGTCCATCGACTACGCCTTTCGGCCTCGCCTTAGGTCCTGACTTACCCTGGGAAGACGAACTTGACCCAGGAACCCTTAGTCAATCAGTGGGAAGGATTCTCACCTTCCTTACGTTACTCACGCCGGCATTCTCACTTCCAAGCGCTCCAGTAGTCCTCACGATCTACCTTCAGCGCCCTTGGAACGCTCCCCTACCATGTTAGAAAAACTAACATCCACAGTTTCGGTGTTATGCTTAAGCCCCGGTACATGTTCTGCGCAGAGCCACTCGACTAGTGAGCTATTACGCACTCTTTAAAGGATGGCTGCTTCTAAGCCAACCTCCTAGCTGTTCGTGCGACTCCACATCATTTTCCACTTAGCATAAACTTTGGGACCTTAACCGATGGTCCGGATTCATTTCCTCTCGCGTATGGACGTTATCACCCATACACTGACTCCTCTACATACTATCCTGGCATTCGGAGTTTGATTACAGTCAGTACCGCTAGACGCGGCCATTCCGTATTCAGTGCTCTACCTCCAGGAAGCTCATTAGAAGGCTAGGCCTAAACCTATTTCGGGGAGAACCAGCTATATCCGAGTTCGATTGGAATTTCTCCGCTATCCACAAGTCATCCCCGCGTTTTGCAACACACGTGGGTTCGGTCCTCCATTAGGTATCACCCCAACTTCAACCTGCTCATGGATAGATCACTCGGTTTCGGGTCTATAGCATCGTACTTAATCGCCCTATTAAGACTCGCTTTCGCTACGGCTCCGAGTTTTCCTCTTAACCTTGCACGATACCATAACTCGCCGGCTCATTCTGCAAAAGGCACGCTCTCACCCATTAACGGGCTCGAACTTTTTGTAAGCACACGGTTTCAGAATATCTATTTCACTCCCCTTCCGGGGTTCTTTTCACCTTTCCCTCACGGTACTTGTTCACTATCGGTCATTAGAGAGTATTTAGCCTTACGGGATGGTCCCCGCAGATTCAGTCAAGATTTCACGTGTCCCGACTTACTCAGGATACATCACGAAGATTACAGCATTTCGCATACAGGTCTATCACCTTCTATGGATATTCTTTCCAGAATATTCTGCTATACTGTAATTTTGTAACTTCTTAATTGTGATGTCCTACAACCCCAGTCCTAAGACTGGTTTGGGCTGTTACCGTTTCGCTCGCCACTACTAAGGTAATCGATTTTTCTTTCTATTCCTCCAGTTACTAAGATGTTTCAGTTCACTGGGTTACCCTCATATAACTATGTATTCATTATATGATAATAACGGTTTGCCGTTATTGAGTTTCCTCATTCGGAGATCTCCGGATCAAAGATTGCTTACATCTCCCCGAAGCATATCGTAGTTTGCCACGTCCTTCATCGTTTTCTAATGCCAAGGCATCCACCATGCGCCCTTATTAATTTAACCACTTACAATTTCCTAATTTGATGAGATTGATTTCTTAATATCTAAATTTCTTTAGATTACTCTATTAAAAAATTACTCTTATGTATATGTGCTCGTTACAACATATACAAATATCACATTACCAAGTTTTCAAAGAACAATTATTGTATAATACATTCTATACAATAATATAGAGAGAAGTTTTTCATAACAAGTTATGAGAAACGGTCTCTCAAAGCTAAGTAAAATAAGTTTTACAGTTTGTAGAAAGGTTCTACGAAACTAGTTTGAGTTTTAATATCTAAACTAGCAGAAACGATATTGTTTTCTATAAGAAATACTCCATAGAAAGGAGGTGATCCATCCCCACCTTCCGGTAGGGATACCTTGTTACGACTTAAGCCCAGTCACCGGTCCTATCTTAGGAGGCCCCCTCCCTTGCGGGTTAGGCTACCTACTTCGGATATTACCGACTCCCATGCCTTGACGGGCGGTGTGTACAACACCCGAGAACGTATTCACCCTGGCATTCTGATCCAGGATTACTAGCGATTTCAGCTTCATGAAGTCGAGTTGCAGACTTCAATCCGAACTACGACTGGCTTTTTAGATTTGCTCCACCTCGCGGTATTGCGACTCTTTGTACCAGCCATTGTAGCACGCCTGTAGCCCAAGACGTAAGGGGCATGATGATTTGACGTCATCCCCACCTTCCTCCGGTTTATTACCAGCAGTCTCATTAGAGTTCTCAACTGAATGTTAGTAACTAATGACAAGGGTTGCGCTCGTTAGCGGACTTAACCGAACATCTCACGACACGAGCTGACGACAACCATGCACCACCTGTCACCCGGGTAACCTCCACTATATTTCTATAGCTTTGCCGGGGATGTCAAGTCTTGGTAAGGTTCTTCGCGTATTTTCGAATTAAACGGCATGCTCCACCGCTTGTGCGGGTGCCCGTCAATTCCTTTGAGTTTCAGTCTTGCGACCGTACTACTCAGGCGGAGCACTTAATGTGTTAACTTCAGCACCGGTTGCCCGACACTTAGTGCTCATCGTTTACGGCGTGGACTACTAGGGTATCTAATCCTATTTGCTCCCCACGCTTTCGTGTCTCAGCGTCAGTAACAGCCCAGCAAATCGCCTTCGCCACTGATGTTCCTCATAATATCTACGCATTTTACCGCTACACTATGAATTCCATTTGCCTCTACTGCACTCTAGTCTGCCAGTTTCCGAAACAAACAGAGGTTGAGCCTCTGCCTTTCATCCCAGACTTAACAAACCGCCTACACACGCTTTACGCCCAATGAATCCGGATAACGCTCGCCCCCTACGTATTACCGCGGCTGCTGGCACGTAGTTAGCCGGGGCTTATTCAAACGGTACCGTCAAATAAGTATCATTTCCTATACTTACAGTTCTTCCCGAATAAAAGTGATTTACAATCCAAAGGACCTTCATCTCACACGCGGCATTGCTCGCTCAGGGTTTCCCCCATTGCCGAATATTCCTAACTGCTGTCTCCCGTAGGAGTCTGGGCCGTGTCTCAGTCCCAGTGTGGCCGTTCAACCTCTCAGTCCGGCTACGCATCGTCGCCTTGGTAGGCAGTTACCCCACCAACTAGCTAATACGCCGCAGGCCCATCTTCAAGTGAAGCTTTAAAGGCTTCTTTACTATTACTAGCACATTCGGTATTAGCAGTCGTTTCCAACTGTTATCCCCAGCTTGAAGGCAGGTAACCCACGTGTTACTCACCCGTTCGCCACTAGGTGCAGGATCCAAATCCCTCGTCATTCCATATCAGAGCAAGCTCTTCAACTTCATTCAAAGTTCAATGGGGCACCTCGTTCGACTTGCATGTCTTAGGCATGCCGCCAGCGTTAATCCTGAGCCAGGATCAAACTCTCAATAAAAAATTCTTTTTATTGTTAAAGAATTGATTTACTTTTTAATCCTGTCTACAAAACTCTTTATTTTACTTAGTTTTCAAAGATCGTTTCAACCGTCTTCTTGCGGTTGCTCTAATAATATAACATGTTCGTTTCGGCTTGTCAACAACTTTTTTTATTTTTTTCAACTTTTTTTACAATTTTATTTTTTTAGAAAATTTCTAAATAATAAAATCATAAATTTGCCTAACTAACTTGAATATTATTGAATTTACAGCACCTTTTCACAAGTGCCTCATTAATATAACACCATCAGTTCTTAATGTCAACAACTTTTTAAAAATTTTTCATTTTTTTTGTAAAAAGTCATTTTTTACTAAGTTTTACTAGGCTTTTTAGCCTTTTTCCTTCAAGTGCCCCATTAATATAACACCAACAAATACTAATGTCAACAACTTTTTAAATAAAAAAAGTATTTTTCAATACTTTCTTAATATTCTATGAAATATAAGCATAAATATTACTATTTTTTAACTTGTTTAAATATTTCATAATACTTTTCAATTGTTTCTTTGTTAAAAGGAAACACACTTGATTTTTTCATTTCTATTAAAGATGATAACTCTTCTTTAATAATATAATTAATTTCTTTTGGATATTTCATAAGTTTCTTATGATAGTTATATTCGTTACGATCTAGTATCTTAAACGCACCATCATTAAATACTCTTAAATCCAAATCATAGTCAATATACTTAACTATATTATCGTCTATTACAAAAGGACTTGCAATATTACAATAATAGAATATACCATTATTCTTAAGTTGAGCAATAATATTAAACCATCTATTTGTATAGAAAAACATTATTGCAGGTTCTTTAGTTCTCCAAGTTCTTCCGTCTTGTTTAGTAACTAATACATTTTCATTTCCAAGAACTAATAAATCTTCTTTGATATCAAGAACATAAGCTAAATCCCATGATTTATAAATCATACCATTATGCTTATAACAATGAATTACAAGTGTGTCTCCAACTTTAATGTTCATAAGACACCTCTTTCTGATATTATTGTACCACATATATTTAAATAATTAAAATAAATAAATATTTTTTTATGTAAAGTAAAAGAAGCAACTATTTCATTGCTTCTATTGCATTATCTAACATCTTATCATTTTCAGTTAAATTAACATCTGGTGTAATACCTATTTCATTTATTGAGTTACCATTCGGACTTAACCAATAAGCACTAGTATATTTAATCATAGCTCCACTATTTAATTGTTTAGTTTCTTGAACAGTACCTTTACCATAAGACTTAGTTCCAATTATCTTAGCACCAGCACTTTCTTTTAAAGCAAGAGCAAGTACTTCTGAAGCTGATGCACTAGCACCATTAACTAAAACACCTATTTTCTTAAAGTTCCTTAAAACGCCTGATTTAGCTTTATATTCAGATATTCTAGCGTTCTTATCTTTTAATTGATAAATAACTTTTCCTTTTTGAATAAATAAGTCTCCAATCTCATAAGCAGCACTTAAATATCCTCCTGTATTACCTCTTAAATCAATTAATACAGAATCTACATTATTACTAAATGCATTTATTTTTTGTTCTACTTGATCCTTTGTTGTACCAGAAAAAGTAGTAATTTCGATATATCCAATATTACCATATTCCTTACTAGTAACAGAATCTATTGAAACTCTTTTTTTAACAATAGTAACTGTCTTACTAACATTATTTCTTTTAAATGTAACTTCAAATGAAGTCTTATCACTACCCTTAACAGTATCAGCAAAAAAACTTACATCTTTTCCAACTAAATCTTCACCATCTAAATGAGTTAAAATATCTCCAGGTTTAAGTCCAGCTTCTAATGCAGGTGAATTACTAAATACTTTATTTATAACTACTTCACCATTAGCATTAACAGTTATTTCAACACCGATACCAGTATATTCACCGTTTAATTGTTCATTTAATGTTTCAGTTAAATCTTCATCTAAATACATACTATAATCATCATCTAAATAGTTATACATACCTTCTATAGCAGCATCTAATAATTTAGATTCATCAACTTCTTTTACATAACTATTAATAATGTGATTATAACTTTCAATGAATTCATCTAATTTATTATTATTACTATTATTTATATCAACAGATGCTATTTTATCATAATTATTATAAACAAGTAATGAACATAAAGCTCCAAATAATATAGAAGATATTAATACTAAAATAATAACTTCAATAAGATTAAATTGAGCATTTTTCTTAACTACATCATTCTTTTTTCTCATATTATTTTCTCCATATCTACCCTATCAAACATTATACACTAAATAATATTTAATTAAAAGAATAAATAGATAAATAAACAAAAAAAGAAGTTAAATAAGTCTATTTCTATTTATAAATCTAAAGTCGTTTAAAAGGCTTAAAATAAGCGTTTTAAGGCATAAAAAAAGACTGAATATATTCAGTCTTATACTAATTCTAAACGAACGATTAAAGCATCGTCTCCGATTCTTTCTTTAAGTTTAATTATTCTAGTATATCCACCTTTTCTATCTTTATAAGTAACAGCATATTCATCGAATAATTTCTTAACTAAATCTTTATCATTATTTAAGAATGCAAGAGCTTTTCTTCTAGAAACTAAATCACCCTTTTTAGCATATGTAATCATCTTTTCAACAAATTTACGAACTTCTTTAGCTCTTTCTTGTGTTGTATTAACATGACCATTTTCAAGAACATCTTTAGTTAAACTAGAAAGAATACTTCTTCTTACACGAGTTTCTCTATTTAATTTTCTATATAATGCCATTGTATCCTCCTAATCTTCATCGCGGAACTTAAGTCCCATATCTCTAACTTTATCTAAAACTTCTTTTAATGATTTCTTACCAAGATTTCTAATTTTCATCATCTCAGCTTCGCTTTTTGATGTTAAATCTTGTAAAGTATGAATAGCATCTCTCTTAAGACAATTATAAGCTCTTACAGATAAATCTAATTCTTCAATAGGAGTTTCTAATGTCTTTTGAGTAGAATTTTCTTCTTTATCAGCTAATACACTTTCAAGACCTGTTAAATTATATAAATCAGTAACAACTTCAAAATGATCAATAATGATTTTAGCCGCTTTAGAAATAGCTTCTTCTGGTTTAATAGATCCATTAGTCCATACATTCATAATTAATTTATCATAGTTTTCACTTTGCCCTACACGAGCACTTTCAACTTCATAACTAATTCTTTCAATTGGACTATAAATTGAATCTACACCGATAGCTCCAACTATATCTTTAACATTTTTAGCGTTTTCACGTCCATCAACCCATCCACGACCATTTGATACAGTCATAGTCATATCAAGACTTCCGCCTTTAGATATTGTAGCAATTAATAAATCAGGATTAATAACTTCAACTTCAGCATTCTTTTCAATACTAGAAGCATAAACTTCTCCTTCTTTATTAGCTTTTAAATGTAACACTTGATCTTCTTCACTATGATTCTTTAAAACTAATTTCTTTAAGTTAAGAATGATCTCAGTAACATCTTCTACTACTCCATCGATTTTTTGGAATTCATGCATAACACCTTCAATTTTAATATCAGTGATAGCACTTCCTTCTAAACTTGATAACATAACTCTTCTAAGAGCATTACCTAAAGTATGTCCAAAACCTCTTTCTAGTGGTTCTAAAACAAACTTTCCATAATAATTACTTTCAACATATTCGTTTACTTTATAATCTGGTTTAATAAATTTTAACATGATATTTATTCCCCTTCCTTTTTAACTATATACGTCTTCTCTTAGGTGGTCTACATCCGTTGTGTGGTACTGGTGTAACGTCATTAATAGCAGTTATTTCTAACCCAGCTGTTTGTAAACTTCTAACAGCAGTTTCACGTCCTCCACCAATTCCTTTAACAAAAACTTCTACTTTTCTGATTCCAGCATCATAAGCAGCTTTACCAGCAGCTTCAGCACTCATACCAGCAGCAAAAGGAGTTTTCTTTTTACTACCTTTATATCCGACAGTTCCTGAAGATGCCCAACTAATTACACCACCATTGTTATCAGTAACAGTAACTATAGTGTTATTAAATGTAGAGTGAATATGAGCTTGTCCTTCAGTGATATCTCTCTTTGCTTTTCTTTTTCTTCTATTATAAGCCATAAGTTATCCCTCCTATTTCTTCTTATTAGCAATAGTCTTACCTTTACCCTTACGAGTTCTAGCGTTTCTACTAGTTCTTTGTCCTCTAACTGGTAAGCCTTTTTTATGTCTTGTACCTTGATAAGAATTGATTTCCATCTTAGTTTTAATATTCATTTCTACTTCTCTTTTTAAGTCACCAACTAATACATATTTATCAGCTTCAGCTCTTAAACGATTAATTTCTTCAACTGTTAAATTATCAGTTCTAGTGTCTACACTAACATTAGCAGATGTACAAATTTCTTGTGCTCTAGTTGGACCAATTCCATAAATATAAGTAAGTGCTACTACTATTCTTTTATTTTTTGGTAAGTCAATATTTTTAATACGTGCCATATTTTCCTCCTACTTATCCTTGTCTTTGTTTATGTTTAGGATTTTCACAAATAACCCAAACTTTTCCGTTTCTCTTAATAATTTTGCATTTATCGCAAATTTTCTTTACTGATGGTCTTACTTTCACTTTAATCCCTCCATTTACTTTCTATAAATTATACGCCCGCGTGTTAAATCACAAATTGGTATTTCCATAAGCACAGTATCGCCTGGATAAATACGAATCATGTTTAAACGCATTTTCCCAGAAACGCGAGCTTCTACTATATGCCCGTTATCTAATTTTACCTTAAAGTCTCCTCCAGGTAAGATTTCTAATACCTTTCCTTCAAGTTCAATATAACCGTCTTTTTCCTTGGCCATGTTTTCACTCTCCCGTTAATATCTCATAACCTTCATCAGTTACAAGAATTGTATGTTCGAAGTGTGCAGCATTACTTCCATCTTGAGTAGTTATTGTCCACTCATCTTCAAGTAACCACACTTCCTTAGTACCTAAACTAAACATTGGTTCTATTGCTAAAGTCATACCAGATTTCAAAATAACATTTTTACTTTCCTTATTGCTATAGTTTGGAATGAAAGGGTCCTCATGTAACTCACGACCAACGCCGTGTCCAGTTAAACAAGTAAATACTCCATAACCATTTTCTAATGCAATACTTTCTATAGCAGAACAAACATCGTTTAAGTTAACTCCGTTTTTAATTACGCTAAGTCCTTTATATAAAGCATCCTTAGTATCTGAAACTAATTTCTTAGTTTTTTGATCTACTTCACCTACTAAATAAGTATAAGCAGAATCTGAATGATATCCTTTATATATAGAACCAACGTCAACAGAAACTATATCACCAGATTTTAATTTAGTATCATTTGGGATCCCGTGTACTACAACATCATTAATACTGACACAAGCACTTGCGGGATACCCTTCATATCCAAGAAATGAAGGAGTCGCATCATGACTAACAATATAGTCATAAACAAATTTATCTATATCTTTAGTTGTAATCCCAGGTTTAATAAAATCCTTAAGACTACTTAAAACACCATAAGTTATTTTACCAGATGCTTTCATTAACTCAATTTCTTGTTCACTCTTAATACTAATCATTTATTACTTCCTTATAATACTCTCAAATTGTTCAAATGTGTTATCAGCAGAACCAGAACCATCGATTTCAACTAGTATACCTTTAGATCTATAATAATCTATAACAGGTGCACAGTTTTCTAAATAAGCTTCAAAACCTTTTTTAAAAGTTTCTTCATTATCATCATTTCTAGTAACTAATTCAACATTACAATCATTACACATATTTTCAACTTTTGGAGGATTAACTCCAGTTAGTCTATTATATGTTTGTTTACAATTTGGACAAATTTGTCTACCTAGTGTTCTCTTAAGTGCCATATCAAAATCAACATTTAATAGAACAGCATAGTCAATTTTTAAATTCAATCTTTCACAAATATCATTAATAGCATCTACTTGAGGCATATGTCTTGGATAACCATCAAGTATAAATCCATTGTTAACATCTGGTTGAGAAAGCCTATCTTCCATTAATTTATTAGTAATAGAATCATCAACTAATTCTCTTCTAGATTGAATATCTCTAATCTTTTTTCCTAATTCAGTATTAGGATCAACACCCCTTAAAAGTTCACCCGCAGAAATAGTAACCATACCATATTTTTCTACTAACATAGAAGCTAAAGTACCTTTACCTGCAGCAGGTGGAGCAATTAATATTAAATTCATTTATTATCTCCTATTATTATAATTTCTTGATGCAACAGAACTTTCAAGTTGTTTATAAGTTTCAAGTAATACACCTACAGCGATTAATATAGAAGTACCACCTAATTGAATAGTACTACTCATACCACTAACAGCAGTAAATACTGTTGGAAGTGCAGCTATAACAGCTATAAATATAGCACCCATAAATGTAATTCTACCTAAAACTTTTGAAATATATTTTTTAGTTTCACTACCAGGTCTTACCCCAGGAATGTAACCACCATTTTTATTTAAGTTCTTACTTAATTCTTCAGGATTAATTGTTAAGAATGTATAAACATAAGTAAATATAACAATTAATGCAATATATATAACAAATCCAACTGGTTTAGTTGTTGATAAATAGTTATTAACTACATTAACAAATCCAGGATTCTTTATAAAATAAGTAAGTATAGTAGGTATACCCATGATAACACTACCAATGATAACTGGCATAACACCAGCTGAATTCAATCTTAATGGTAAAAAAGATTGTTGTCCACCATAACTTGATGCACTTCTATTTGAATATTGAATTGGAATTCTTCTTTCAGCTTCTTGAACCCAAATTACACCAACAATAATTACTAAGTATAATAGGATAAATAATCCAAAACTTAACCAAGCAATTAATGCATTTGATGCACCAGGAATTAAATCATTAAATGCTGTTACAAACATATTTGGTAAAGTATTAACAATACCAGCCATGATTAATAATGAAACACCATTTCCAATTCCTTTATTAGTAATTTGGTCACCTAACCATAATAAGAATGCAGTACCTGCAGTTAATATTATAGCAATATTGAAATATTGGATAGGTTCTAAAGATTTACCAAGAAACATCATTGGATAGAAGAAACCTTGTACAAAAGCAATAATTAAACCAGAATATCTAGTTATCTTATTGATTTTTCTTCTACCTTCTTCTCCCATTTCTTTTAATTCCTTAAAGTAAGGAATAATATCCATTTGTAATATTTGAACTATGATAGATGCTGTGATATATGGCATAACACCTAAAGCAAAAATTGAAAATTGTTTTAGACCTCCACCACTCATAGCATTAAATAATTCAAGGAAACCTATATCACCAACTATTACATCCATACCTGGAATAGTAATTGAGTTTCCAAGAGCAAAGATGAATAGAACTCCAAGAGTAAATAATATTCTAACTCTTAAATCTTTGTTAGAAGATCTAAATATTTGCTTAAATGTAGCAAACATCTTAAATCACCTCCGTAGTTCCACCTAACTCTTCTATTTTTGCAATAGCACTGTTAGTAAATAAATTAGCTTTAACAGTTAATTTCTTTTCTAAAGTACCATTTCCTAATACTTTAATTCCACATAATTCTTTTTTCACTAATCCAGATTCTTTTAATAATTCAGGAGTAACAACATCTCCATCTTTAAATCTATTTAAATCTGAAACATTTACAATAGCATATTTAGTAGCGAATCTAGCATTATTAAATCCACGTCTTGGTAATCTTTTGAATAATGGAGTTTGTCCACCTTCAAACCATGCATGAACTCCGCCACCACTTCTAGCTTTTTGTCCTTTTTCTCCACGTCCAGATGTTTTACCATGTCCACTACCTGGTCCACGTCCAACAACTTTTCTTCTATGAGTTGATCCTTCAACTTTACTTAATTCATGTAATTTCATTATTTTAAGACCTCCTCAACAGTTTTTCCACGAAGACTAGCAACATGAGCAATAGTTCTTTGAGATTCTAATGCTTTAATAGTAGCCTTAGCAGTATTAATTTGAGTATTGCTTCCTAAAGATTTAGCAACTACATCTTTAACACCAGCAAGTTCTAAAACTATTCTTGATGCTCCACCAGCGATAATTCCACGACCAGCTTTAGCAGGTCTAATTAAAATCTTAGCAGCACCACACACACCAGTAACTTCATGAGATATTGTTCTTCCGTCAACTAAATCAACATGTACTAAATTTTTCTCAGCTTCTTTGATAGCCTTACTTACAGCTACAGGAATTTCTTTAGATTTTCCAGTACCTATACCAACTTTACCTTTTCTGTCACCAACAGCAACAGTAGCTGAGAATCTAAAATTACGTCCACCTTGAGTAACTTTAGTAACTTTACCTATAGAAATAATTTTATCTTCATATAATTTCTTAGGTTCACGTTCAGTTCTTTTATTACCGTTCATTTCATTTCCTCCCTAGAATTCTAGTCCATTTTCACGAGCAGCTTCAGCTAATGCTTTAACTCTTCCGTGATATAGATATCCACCACGATCAAATACAACAGTTTCGATCTTAGCTTTTTTAGCTTTTTCAGCAATATCTTTTCCTACTGCAGCAGCAGCTTCAAGATTATTGTTTTTACATTTTAGTTCTAAAGAAGAAGAGCTAACTAATGTTACACCTTTAACATCGTCAATAACTTGTGCATAGATAGCACTATTACTTCTAAATACACAAAGTCTAGGAGTTACATCTGTACCAGATAAAGTTTTTCTAATTTTTTTATGTCTTTTAATTCTCATATCATTTTTTGATTCTTTTTTTATCATATTCTTTTACCTCCTATGCAGCTTTCTTTCCTTCTTTACGACGGATATGTTCTTCTTTAAACTTAATACCTTTACCTTTATATGGTTCTGGTTTTCTTATTTTTCTGATATTAGCAGCAAATTCAGATACTGCTTGTTTATCATACCCGCTAATTACTAATTCAGTAGTAGATTTTTCAGGCATTTCAACTTTAATACCTTCTGGAATTTCAACGATAACTGGATGAGAATAACCAGCAGAAACAGTAATTTTGTTTCCTTGAACTTGGAATCTATAACCAACACCGTTAATTTCAAGTTCACGTTTGAATCCTTCACTTACACCAATTAGCATATTGTTAATAACTGCGTTTGTAGTTCCATGTAATTGTTTAGAAACTTTTAAATCATTTTTTCTAGTAATTACAATTTTTCCATCTTCAGCTTTAACATCAACATTTGAATTTTTATAAACAAATTCAAGTGTTCCTTTTGGTCCTTTAGTTGTTATTTTATTTCCATCAATATTTACTTCTACTCCAGCAGGAATAGTTAATATTCTATTTCCGATTCTACTCATAACACACCTACCATACGTAAGCTAAAACTTCTCCACCAAGTTTTTTACTTCTAGCTTCTTTATCAGTCATTAATCCTTCTGATGTAGAAACAATAGCAATACCTAATCCATTAAGTACTCTTGGCATTTCATCAGCTTTAGCATATACACGTAATCCTGGCTTACTAATTCTTTTTAAACCAGTGATTACTCTTTCTTTAGTTTTTGAATATTTTAGTTTTAACACGATCACTTCACCAACAGCTAATTTATTAGTGTCATAACCATCAATAAAACCTTCTTTAGTTAAAATATCTGCGATACCTTTAGTCATCTTAGTACCAGGTATTTCAACAGTTTTATATTTCATAGCATTAGCATTACGAATTCTTGTAAGCATATCTGCTATAGTGTCATTAACCATTATAGGCCTCCCTTCTTATTAACATCTGCCTGTTAATGTTTGGTTGCGGATTTACTAATCCATTTAATTGTTTATTTAATTTTTCTATTTTTGATGTACAAGTTTGCATGATGACATCGCATTCTTGTACTAACGTTTCATCAACATTAGCTTTTTCCAACAAAGATTTTTTTATACTAGCATATTTCATATATGTGCTTGCTTCAGCAGTCAATAAAGCTTCTATAAAAAACACATTGTCCATTTATATATTACCAACTAGATTTTTTAACACCTGGAATTTGTCCTTTATATGCTAATTCTCTAAAGCATATACGACATAAACCAAATTTACTTAAAACACCATGTGGACGACCACATCTTGAACATCTAGAATAATTTCTTGTAGAAAATTTACTTCCTCTTTGTTGAGCTATTACTTTACTTTTCTTTGCCATAAATATTTCCTTTCTTACTTTCTAAAAGGTAACCCAAATTCAGTTAATAAAGCTAAAGCTTCTTCATTAGATTCAGCAGTTGTAACGATAACAACATCTAAACCTCTAACTTTAATAACTTGATCATATTCTACTTCAGGAAATACTAATTGTTCTTTGATACCTAGAGTATAATTTCCTCTACCATCAAAACTATTTTTAGATATTCCTCTAAAGTCTCTAACTCTTGGAAGTGCAATTGTAATTAATTTTTCTAAGAATGAGTACATATTGTCTCCTCTTAAAGTAACCTTACAACCAATTTTGTTTCCTTCTCTAAGTTTGAAACCTGCAATTGATTTCTTAGCAGTTGTAACAACTGGTTTTTGACCAGAAATTGCTTCTAAGTCTTTAACAGCTGCATCTAAATATTTTTGATCTGCTAATGCATCACCTACACCCATGTTTAAAACGATTTTTTCTAAACGTGGAACTTGCATTTTAGTAGTGTAGTTAAACTTTTTAGTTAAATTTGGAACTATTTCTTCTTCATATAATTTTTTTAATGTTTCCATAATTCACCTACTTACTTTCTTCTTTTTTCTTAGAAGCCTTCTTTTCTTTAACTTCCTTCTTAACTTCTTTTTTAGTTTCTTTCTTATCAACTAGTTTAACATTAGAAATATGAATAGGAGCTTCAACTTCTAGAATTCCACCAGTTTCATTTTGAGCATTAGGTCTAACATGTTTTTTAACAATATTTACACCATCAACTAAAACTCTTGATTCTTTTCTAAAAATCTTAAGAACTTTTCCTTCTTTTCCTTTGTTACTACCAGTGATAACTTTAACATTATCTCCAACTTTTATTCCCATGACTCTTCCTCCTATAACACTTCTGGAGCTAGTGAAACAATTTTCATATAGTTCTTATCACGAAGTTCACGAGCTACAGGTCCTAGAACACGAGTTCCTACAGGACTATTATCATCTTTGATTAGTACGCATGCATTATCATCAAATTTAATATGACTTCCATCTGCTCTGCTTACACCTTGAACTGTTCTAACAATAACAGCTTTTACTACTTTTCCTTTTGGTGTAGTTGAGTTTGGAATAGCTTTTTTAACAGTTCCAACAACTACATCTCCGATATTTCCGCTTTTTACTTTGCTTCCACCAAGTACTCTGATTACTAAGATTTCACGAGCGCCTGAATTGTCAGCTACCTTTAAACGGCTTTCTGGTTGTATCATAACTCTCTCCTTTCTTAATTAAAGAATAACAGCTTCTTCAACGATACTATCTAATGTATATCTTTTAGTTTTAGATAGAGGGCGACAAGATACAGCTTTTATTGTATCTCCAACCTTAGCTTTGTTATCCTCATCATGTACTGCATATTTTTTAGTAGTTTTTACATTTTTATTGTAAAGTGGATGCTTTTTATAAGTAACAACAGCTATTGTAATAGTCTTATCATTCTTAGCACTAACAACTTTTCCAACTAATTCTTGTTTAACTTTTTCCATTACTTACTAGCCTCCTTACCTTCATTTAATTCACGTTCTTTGATAACTGTTTTAATTCTAGCAACATCATGTCTTAATTCTTTAATTCTATGAGGTTTTTCTAGATTACCAGTTGAAGCAGAGAATTTTAAATTAAATAATTCTTTTTTAAATTCGTCTAATTTCTTATTTAAATCTTCAGTGGTTAATTTTCTTAATTCTTGTACTTTCATTATTTAGCCACTTCCTTTACTACAAATTTTGTTTTGATTGGTAGTTTATGACTAGCTAATCTGAATGCTTCACGAGCAATTTCTTCTGTTACATCAGTCATTTCGAACATGATTTTACCAGCTTTAACTACTGCTGCCCATTCTTCAACATTACCTTTTCCACTACCCATACGAACTTCAGCAGGTTTTTTAGTTCTTGCTAAATGTGGGAAAATATTAATAAATACTTTACCTCTCTTAAAGCTTTTCATATAACGAGTCATAGCAATTCTTGCAGCTTCGATTTGTCTAGCTGTAATATATGACCCTTCTTTAGCCATAAGACCATATTCACCTTGAGTAAGAACGATATTTCCTTTAGCTTTACCTTCGTAACTTATTCTATGAGGTTTTCTATATTTAGTTCTCTTTGGAATTAACATCTTTATTACCTCCCTTTATTTTTTTAGCAGGAAGTATTTCACCTTTGTAAATCCATACCTTTACACCGATCTTTCCGTAGATTGTATCAGCTTCTTTATGAGCATAATCAATATCAGCTCTTAAAGTATGTAGAGGTACAGTTCCTTCAGTATAACCTTCTGTTCTAGCCATTTCAGCACCAGCTAAACGTCCAGAAACAGCGATTTTAATACCAACAGCTCCTGCCTTCATTGTATTTCTAATAGCTCTCTTTTGAACAGCTCTAAATGAAGCTCTATTTTGAATTTGAAGTGCAATTGATTCAGCTACTAAAGCAGCATTTAAATCAGGATTTTTAACTTCAACGATTGATAAATAGATTTCTTCTCCTGTTAATTTTTGAAGAGCTTTTTTATGTTTTTCAATATCAGCTCCACCTTTACCAATAACGATACCAGGTTTAGATGTATTGATAATTACATTAGTTCTTTTATTATTTCTTTCGATAACGATAGAAGCAACTGAACATCCTTTTAATGCTTTATCTAAATATTCTCTAATTTTAAGATCACTATTTAAATATTTAGCAAAATCTTTAGTTGGTGCATACCATTTACTTTCCCAGTCTCTATTAACACCTATTCTAAGTCCGACTGGATTAACTTTTTGCCCCATGTTTAGTCCTCCTTCTCTGTCATATTATCAGTTACACAAACATAAATATGACTTGTTCTATGATAATTTTTAGCAACTCTTGAGTGAGATGCAGCTTTACTTCTCTTTAATGTTCTTCCTTCATTAATATAAGTTTCTTTGATAACTAAATCTTCTTTCTTAGCTCCAAAGTTATTAACAGCGTTTGCAACTGCAGAATTTAGAACTTTAATTATTAATCTACTTGCTTTAGTATTTGTAGTAAGTAGAATTGCTTCAGCTTGAGATACATTTTTACCTCTAATAAGATCAAGAGTCATTCTTGCTTTTCTTGGTGCTATTTGAGCACCTTTATGTATACTATAAGTTTCCATTCAAATACCTCCTACTTCTTATTACCGCTTCCAGCATGGCCAGTAAACTTACGAGTTAAAGCAAATTCTCCAAGTTTATGTCCTACCATATCTTCAGTAACATATACAGGAATAAATTCACGTCCATTATGTACTGCAAATGTATGTCCTACAAAGTCTGGATATATTGTAGAACGTCTTGACCAAGTTTTTATTACTTCTTTTTTACCTTTTTCATTTAAATCCTTAACTCTTTTTAAAAGTCTTGGGAATGTATAAGGTCCTTTCTTTAAACTTCTTGACATTTGTTACGGTTCCTTTCTTAATTATTTCTTACGACGAGACATTATTAATTTCTCAGATGCTTTTTTAGTTTTTCTAGTCTTAAGTCCTAGAGCTGGTTTACCCCAAGGAGTCATTGGTTGAGCACGTCCTACTGGAGTTCTACCTTCACCACCACCGTGTGGGTGATCATTAGGGTTCATAACAGATCCACGTACTGTAGGTCTAATTCCCATATGTCTTTTTCTTCCAGCTTTTCCTAAATTAACTAATTCGTAGTCAGCATTTCCAACTTCACCAACTGTAGCACGACATGTTTTTAAAACTTTTCTAGTTTCACCACTCTTAAGTCTTAAGATAACATATTTATCTTCTTTACCTAAGATTTGAACACTAGATCCAGCACTACGAGCAAATTTAGCTCCAGCACCTGGATTTAATTCAACATTGTGTACCATAGTACCAACTGGAATATTTTCAAGTGGTAATGCATTACCAACTTTAATGTCAGCATTTACACCACTTTCAATTCTATCTCCAACTTTTAAACCTTGTGGAGCAATAATATATCTTTTTTCTCCATCAGCATAATTAATTAATGCGATGTTTGCACTTCTGTTTGGATCATATTCGATAGTAGCAACAACACCTTCAATACCATCTTTATTTCTTTTGAAATCAATTAAACGGTATTTACGTCTAACTCCACCACCAATATGACGAACAGTTATTTTACCTTGATTATTTCTTCCGCCTGTCTTACTTTTTTTAACAAGAAGACTTTTTTCAGGAGTACGAGTTGTAATTTCATCATTAATTAATGTACTCATTCCTCTTGTTCCAGGAGTATTAGGCTTGTAATTCTTAATTGGCATATTTTCCCTCCTAGTATTCTATAGAAGAGCCTTCAGCAAGTTTAACATAAGCTTTTTTATAAGCAGTACTTAATCCTGTATATCTTCCTACTCTTCTTTTCTTTTGTACTGCATTTACTGTATTAACATTAACTACTTTAACTCCGAATAGTTTTTCAACTTCATTCTTAATTTGAGTTTTGTTAGCTTTTGGTGATACTTTAAATACATATACATTATTTTCTTTTAAACTTTCACTTTTTTCAGTAATAACTGGTGCTAAAATTATATTCATTAGTTAAGCACCTCCTCTATTTTCTTAACAGAAGATTCATCAATTACTAAGTAATCAGTAGCAACTAAATCTAAAACATTAATTTCGCTAACTTCTCTAACAGCAACTTTATTGTTGTTTCTAGCAGCTAAATATAAGTTTTCATTTTCATCAGTAAATACTACTAATGCTTTTCCAGTAACATTTAAAGCTTTCATAGCAGCATTAAAGTCTTTAGTTTTAGCATTATCGAAAGTTAAATTTTCAACAATTACTAATTCATTTTCTTTATATTTAGAAGCTAAAGCACTCTTAATTGCTAATCTTCTTTCTTTTCTATTTTGTTTTTTATCATATTTTCTTGGTTTAGGTCCGAATACAATTCCACCACCTGGCCATTGAGGACTTCTAGTAGATCCTTGTCTTGCATTACCTGTACCTTTTTGTCTGTATGGTTTACGTCCACCACCAGATACTTCACTTCTAGTTTTTGTAGAAGCAGTTCCTTGTCTTAAAGAAGCTTGAGCTAGAACAATAGCATCATGCATAACGCTTTCATTTACATCAATGTTCCATACACTATCTTTAAGAGTAATATCTTTAACTTTTTCACCCTTAAGGTTTAAAACTTGAGTCTTAGCCATTATTCACTAACCTCCTTCTTGTCTTCAGCAGCAGTTTCTTCAGTTTCAACTACATTTTCATCAGCTACATTTTCAACGACTTCATCAGCGATTACTTCTTCGTTTACACTTTCTTCAACTACTTCTTCATAAGAAATTAATTCAATTGCTCCATCATTTTTAGCACCTTTAACAGCGTCTTTGATGAATACAAATGATTTTTTAGGTCCTGGAACATTTCCACTTACTAAAATGTAACTATTTTCAACATCTACATCAACAATAGTTAAATTTTGAATAGTAATTTGTTCATTACCCATATGTCCTGGTAATTTTTTACCTTTTAAAACTCTCATTGGTCTCATTGTACCCATAGAACCAGCGCGTCTATGATATGTAGAACCGTGAGTTTCAGGTCCACGAGATTGATTCCATCTTTTAATAACACCTTGGAAACCTTTCCCTTTTGATGTACCAGTTACATCAACAACATCTCCACTAGCAAACACATCAGCGCTAATAACTTGACCTAATGTATAACTACTAGTATCAATTCCTCTTATTTCTTTTAAGAAGCGCTTAGGTGTAGCATTTGCTTTTTTAGCATGTCCAACTTCTGGTTTAGTAGCATTCTTTTCTTTTTTATCAAATGCACCTAATTGGATAGCTTCATACCCGTCTTTTTCAACTGTCTTAATTTGAGTTACAACGTTTGGTTGAACTTCAATAGCAGTAACAGGTATTCTTTTTCCGTCAGTTGTGAATACTTCAGTCATTCCAACTTTACGTCCTAAGATTCCTTTCATATTTCCCTCCATAAATTATTTTTTAATTTCGATATTCACACCACTTGGTAAATCTAAGTGAGCAAGAGCATCAATTGTTTCCTTGCTTGGACTATCGATGTCAATTAGTCTCTTATGAGTTCTAATTTCAAATTGTTCACGAGAATCTTTATATTTGTGAACAGCTCTTAATATTGTGATCTTTTCGATCTCAGTTGGTAGTGGCACAGGTCCACTAATAACTCCACCAGTTCTCTTAACAGTCTCAACAATTTTTGCAGCAGCTTGATCCACACTTCTGTGATCAAATGATTTAAGTCTGATTCTTACTTTGTCTTTAGACATATTAATTTCCTCCTTCGCCTATATATTTTTCTATAGACTTGCTCAGCACGAATTCCCTGATATTTAATTAGATTATTAATTCAACCTAACCTGGTGTATCAGCAACCTCGCACATCATTGCCAGTCGTTTACAATTAATTATAGGCCGAAAACTAAAAAAAATCAAGCATTTTCGCTCAATTTTTTAAATTTTCTTTAAATTATTTTTAAAAGCTGTGTAAACCACATCGTCAACTTTAATAATATTATGCCCTATTTCATTCTTTAAATATAATAAATATTCAATATTACCATTTCCACCCTTTATAGGAGAAACAGTAAGACCACAAGTGTAATAACCATAATCCTTAAAAGAAATAATTAAATTTCTAATAACTTCTTTATGAACATCTTTATTTAATGGAATACCTTTATATTTATCAGCAATCTCTTTTCCACATTCAAATTGAGGTTTAACAAGACATATTATTTCATTAACATTATTAAGTTTACTAATACTATCAATTAACTTAGTAACAGATATAAATGATACATCAATACTAACTATATTAGCATCATCTATAATATTAGAATCAATATTTCTAAAATCAGTATTTTCATATACAACTACTCTAGAATCATTTCTTAATTTAGAATCTAATTGATCAGTACCAACATCAACACAATATACTTTGGATACTCCGTTCATTAATGCACAATCAGTAAATCCACCAGTAGATGACCCAATATCAACAAGAATTTTATTATTTAAATTAATATTAAATTCATTAATAGCTTTCTCTAACTTTAATCCACCACGAGATACGTATTTTAATACACCATCACTTATATCAATAGTGTCATTGTCACTTACTAAATATGATGGTTTATTAATTACTTTGCCATTAACTAATACATTACCATTCTTAATTTCCTCTTGGCTTTTACTTCTACTTTTAAAATAATAATTATTAACTAAATATACATCTAATCTTTCCATTATTTTTCTATTAAACTTTCTCCGTCCATTTCTTTAGGTTTACTAATACCAAACATATCTATAACAGTTGGAATAACATCTTTTAAAGAACCGTCTTTCTTTAATTTATATTCATCACTACATATTACAAAAGGAACTTTATTAGTAGTATGACTTGTCATAACATTACCTTCTGTATCTTTCATAAATTCACAATTACCATGATCAGAAGTAATAACTAATTCATAGAAATTCTCTTGTGCTTTTTCAAGTATTTTACCAATACATACATCACAAGCTTCTAATGCTCTTACAGTAGCAGGTATATTACCAGTATGAGCAACCATATCAGGATTAGCAAAATTAACTAATATGAAATCAAAATCATCATCCATAGTATTTAATAAAGATTGAGTAACTTCAGCAACACTCATTTCTGGCTTCATATCATGTCTAGGTACCTTTGGTGAAGGAACTAACATTTTATATAAATTCTTATCACTAAACTCTTCACATCCATCAAAGAAGAATGTTACATGTTGATACTTCTCTGTTTCTGCTATTCTAGCTTGTTTAAAGTCTAAATCAGCAAGATACTTACCAAATGTATTAGATAACACTTCGTTAGTATATGCCCCTACAACATCCTCATTTAAGCTATATAATGATGTATATTTAACATTCTTAAGTTTCTTAGTATTAAACATATTAAAAGATTCATCAGTTAAAGAACTAATAAGACCCTTCATTCTTTCCGGTCTAAAATTAACTATTAAAACACCATCATTATCATTAATAATACTATTCTTAGTAATAATACTAGGATTAATAAATTCATCAGTAATATCATTCTTATAATGTAAATCCATACATCTAGTATAATCACTAAAAGTATTACCAACATTATGCACTAAAGCGTCATAAGCTTTCTTAATCCTATCATAATTATTATCACTATCCATAGCATAATATCTACCAATAATAGTACCAATAGTACCTAAACCAAATTTACTAGCCTTTTCCATAAACTTATTAATATGATCAAGACCACTTGTTGGAGTAGTATCTCTACCATCAGTAATAAAATGGAATACTACACTCTTAACTTTTCTAATCTTAGCAAGAGCTAAAGCAGCATAAAAATGATCAGTACTAGAATGAACTCCACCATCACTTAATAATCCAATTAAATGAAGAGTAGAATTATTCTCATTAACATGATCCATTAAATCAAGTAACTCATCATTTTCAAAAAAACTTTTATCTTTAATCTTTTCATTAATAATAGTTAAAGGTTGTTTAATAGTTCTACCACATCCTATAGTCATATGTCCTACTTCAGAGCCTCCCATTTGACCTTTAGGTAAACCAACAACTTCTCCACTAGCATCTAATTCACTAACAGAATAATCAGTTAAAATCCTATTTAAATTTGGTAAATTAGACATCTTAATAGCATTACCATTATCACTTTGTCTAATACCAAAACCATCTAATATTAATAAAATAATCTTTTTCATAGACTTTTTTCACCTATAAACATTCTAACATATTATATAAAAATATAAAAGAAAAAAACTTGAAAGCACTTATATTGCACTCTCAAGTCTTAACTTATCAGCAATAGTAACAATAAACTCACTATTGGTTGGTTTAGCTTTATCAATAGATACACTATGACCAAATATCTCTTCCATAAGATCAATATCTCCTCTTAACCAAGATACTTCAATAGCGTGTCTTATAGCACGTTCTACCCTTTGCACAGATGTATTATATTCAATAGATATATTTGGATACAATTCTTTAGTAATACCACCTATTAAATTAGGATTATCATATACCATAAGTATTGCTGTTCTAATAAACTGATATCCCTTAATATTAGATGGAATACCCAAATTATGTAATAAACTTGTTATCTTTTGTTGTAAATTATAATTACTAAAATCAAATATCTTATTATTCTTATCTTTATTAACAAATATATCATTAATCTTATCTTCAATATCTTCCATATCAAATGGTTTTAATGCATAAAAAGATACACCATAAGAACTAATACTTTTCATAACAACTTCACTCGTATATGAAGTCATAACAATAACATTAGTATTAATATTATTCTCTTTCATATACTTTAATACACCAAAACCATCCTTATTAGGCATGACCAAATCGAGTAAAACAACATCAACATTATCATATTTATTTAATTTATTAATCGCATCAAATCCATCATTTGCTGTATCAATAATATTAACTATTTCACTCTTACAAAAATACTCCTTAATTAATCCTACTAGTACTTCATTATCATCTACTACTAAGACATTAATTTTCATATTTTCTCCTTTATCATAAATAATATATTACATTATATATAATAATTTGTGTCGAAAATTGTCTAAAAGTATCATTTTATTGCATAAAAAAACAATTGCATAGCAATTATTTCTTTAACACACTTAACATATCTTTAAGTTCAGTCATATCAGTACTTACTTTTCCAAGTACTATACCATCAGATATCTCTAATATTTTTTCAATATTTTCTTTATCTATAGAACCACCATAATATACTTCAACTTTATAATCATATTTCTTTAAAACATAATCTTTAATTTTCTTAATAGTCTTTTCTATTTTATCAGCACATTGAATTTTACCACTTCCAACAGCCCAATTTGGTTCATATAAGATAGATAAATATTTTATACTAGTAAAATCTATTGCTTTTAAATAAAAGTTTAATTCTTTCTTTATATAAGCAAATGGATTTCTAGTCTTTCTATGTTCACCTACACATAATATAGTATTATTTTTAGAACTAATAGATTTAAATAATTTTTCTTTAGATACTTCATATGTCTCACTAACATATTGTCTTCTTTCATAATGACCTACTAAAGTATATTTAATACCTATATCTCTTAAAGATTCTAAATTTAATTCTCCAGTAAATGATCCCATCTTATAACTATGAAAGTTTTGAACACCTACTTTATATTGAGAATCCTTAAACATAGAAAGATATAATAATGGAGGAAATATAATTAATTCATGATTAGGTACATTAAATTTATCAAATTCTTTTTTAAATTTAACCATATCATCATATAATAGATAACTTTTTTGATTAAGTATTATCTTTTTCATATATCCTCCTTAAATACTATTTCTTTTCACCATTAAGTCTTTCTAAAGTCTTAAATCTTCTACCTTCTAAATATTCTAATGTAGAACCTCCTCCAGTAGAAACATAATATAAATCTAATTTAAATTTCTTAGAAGCACCTGTAATATCCCCACCAGCTAATATAGTTGGTACTGATTGATTATATAAATACTTCATAATTTCATATGTACCTTTTTGATATTCTTCATCTTCATACATACCTAAAGGTCCATTCCATAAAACTAATTTACTATCAATTAATAATTCTTTATATTTTTTAATTGTTTGAGGACCAATATCATATCCGATATCATCATCAGACATATCTTCTACCTTCTTAACACCGTTTTGTGTCTTAACATCAACAGGTAAGAATATTTTATTTTTATGATCTTCTAATAACTTTTTAGCATAATTAACTTTTTCTTCACTTACAATACTTTTACCTACATTGTAACCAAGAGCATGTAAGAATGTGAAACACATAGCTCCACCAAGTAATATTTCATCAGATGTATTGATTAAGTTATCAATAACACCGATTTTATCATCTACTTTAGATCCACCAAGAATCATAGATTTTCTATGATGAAGAGCTTTATCTAACATAGCAATTTCAGCATCAACTAAGAATCCTGAATATGATGGAATATATTTACTAATTCCATATGTAGAAGCATGACATCTATGAGCAGTACCAAATGCATCTAAAACAAATATATCAGCAAGACCAGCCCAATATTTAGATAATGCTTCATCACAAGAACTTTCTAAAGTTTTAGGATAATCCTCAAATCTTGTATTTTCAACTAATACTATTTCACCTGGTAACATACTTTGAATAGTCTTTTCTAAAATAGGACCACGAGTTACAGGTACAAAATAAACACCAGTAGGAAGTAATGTGGATAAGTGTTTAGCAACTATTTCAAGAGAATTCTTTTTCTTATCTTCTTCACAATTAACTCTTCCTAAATGAGATAATAAAACTATTTTAGCGTTATGATCTAGTAAATGATTAATAGTTTTTAAACTACCCACGATTCTCGTATCATCTACAATTTTACCTTTTTCTATTGGTACATTATAATCAACTCTTACTAAAACAACCTTTTCAAATACATTTGCTTTCTTAATACTTTCCACTTTTTATACCTACCTTTCATTCTTTGTGTATAAATTTAATGCGCTTTCTTTTAATTCATCAAAAGTTGTATTAATTATTTCATCATCAAATCCATCAAAATCATCTAAATCTATTTCTGTTATATGATTCTTTTGTTCTTCTGTAAGACCATTGTCAAAATCAGGTCTATTAACACGAATAACTTTTAGATTTGGATATGCACTTTTTAAATCATTAATTTCTTTTTTAAGTCTAACATCACTTATAATAATAGCATCATAGAAATAAGAGAATACTTCTATATCATCTATCATTCTTTTTATAAATAAATCATCTTTCTTTAATTGTTGTCTAATAACACTAGTTCCTAACTGTTGTAAGAATTCTCGTGGTTTAGTTTCTTCACTTAAATCCCAACCGGTCATCTCTCTAGCATAATACTTAATATACTTAGAAAGCTGAGTAACAATTACATCTTTACCCTTTTCCTCATATACTTCTTTTAGAAAACCTGAAAAAGTATCTTTTCCATGCTTAGCTTTTCCACCGATAATATATATCTTAGGATCTCTAAATTTAATTTCCATAACTTCACCCTCTATTTATATACTATGGAAGTAACATCCATGCATTAGGCATATATCTTTCACCAGAATATCCATATCCACCTTGTTCATTTAATAGTTTACCCTTACCATTAACAACTGCATATAAAGCACTACTTCCACCCCCATCTAAATTAGCGGCATTATAAGCTTTATACTTTTGAAGTAATTCAGTAAGTTCAGGATATGTCATACCAGCAGAACTAGATGTTCTTCCTTCAATAACAAGGAATAATACAATTCCATCTTGTCTTTGTGCAATAGCAGTTCTTGGATGTTTACCACCACCACCATTACCACTAAACTTAGATGGTTTACCATTAACTATTAAGAATGGTCCAAACTCTACAGCTCTATCCATTCCATCTTTTATAGCTTCTTTAGCAGACTTTTTAGTTAACATAAGAACATTATCTTTAGTAAAACCAATAAGTCCTCCACCTTTATTAATTTCTCTACCTACAGCAAATATTTTACCATCAACAATAGTTGTACCAGTAACTAAGTTAGCACCATTCTTATGTTGAACACCACTACCTGTCATCGCAACTAATGCTTTATTTTCTTTACCTAAAGTAGAAATATATCCACCTCTACTTGTACCATAATTCTTAGTAAATACAAGTTCAATCTTAGATGGATCATAGATAACAGCCATGTAACCATGCCAATTATCTTCTTCTAATTCTATTATTTTATAATCATCATTTCCTTCATCTTTTTTAAGTATTTGTTCCTCATAAATTGATTCATATGAACCAGCATTAAAATTAGGATTAAAACTTATTTTAGATGTATCAGTAGGATCTGTTGATTCAATAATCTTATTATTATCAAGTACTTCATCAATCATATCTTGATCATAAAATATATAAGCAAGATACTTATGAGTCATAGTAGTCATCGCAGTAGTTACATACCAATCTCTAAAGAAAGAAAAAGGTCCATAAACAACAAAGAAACAAACTAATGCAATAACATCTATAACTATTAAAGTAACACTTAATTTACTAACTTTGTTATTACTTTTCTTCTTCATTTAACTCTCCTAATACATATGGTGAATCAATACTACCATCACCAGATTTAATTTCAATATTCTTTCTGAAATTAAATACAGGTCTAATATTATATTTATGACTAGCTAAATCAGAGAACACATGTCCCTCTTCATTAATAACTAATATAACATCTTCTGACTCAACACCTCTTGTAATAGTAAATACATTATTAACTTCATGAACAAATAAGTCACCTAAACCTAAAAGTCCAATTCTTAAATAAGTTTTACTATTATATACAGCACTATAATCTAAATTATTAAGTGTTTGCATAGCTACATACCAATCATTACCATCTAAATATTCTTTCTTATCCATAGATTGATAATACTCAATATTTAAATAGTTACCAAGATTACCTGAATTAGCACTTAATCTACTACTAGATGATGAGAATTTTCTATTAACAATCTTATCATCTATTTTAAGTACATCAGTTCTAGCAGCTCTAACACCTTTATCATCAATTGATACTACTTTATAAGTCGCATCATTAAATTCAATATAATCACCAACATAAACATCCCCAGTAGTATTAATATCATGTTTTTCAATGATAAATGGTTTATCCTTAGTACCTTCACCATCTAATAATATAGTTTTACCATTAAATGTAATAACAGGTCTAACACCATATGTCTTAGTACTTATATTGTTTATAGAAATTTCACCTTCATCAGTTACAAAATAGTTTTCTTTAGTACTATTAAGTGTTGATAAATAGAAATTCTCTCCATTATTTAAATAACTACCTTTACCACCAGCTTGAGCATAATCATATAAAGATAATAAAGTTACTTCATAATCATTAAGATTATTTTCACATGTAATATTAGTAACATCATCAACAGTATCAGTACACATATATGTATAAACTAATACATCTTCAGGTTTATACATAGTATTTTGATATACTCCACTATTCTTAGCGTCACTTTTATTTAACCATTTATTAACATAAGATTTATCATAACCTTTTTCAAGACCAGAATACATAATAGTGACAACATCATCACTAACAGCTCTTACATTATTTTCATTATCGATACCAATAATTCTATATAAAATACCAGAATATTCAATATAGTTATTATCTACATCACCTTTAAATCTATATATATTATTTTCTTCGTCATATACAAGACCAGTTGTTAAATCAACATAACTTTGTTTATCTAATACAGCATCAACTAATTTAACATCTCCATTTGATACTTTTTTACCATTAAAATCAAAATAATATATAACTAATCTAGATGTATAAAATATCGCAATAATTACTATTATTAAAATATTTAACGCCATTAAAACAGGCGTAATCTTAAGTCTTCCTCTCCTAGCCATAACCCTCTCCTATTCACCAAAATCATTTTGATAAGCTATTAAACTAGCATTAACGATTCCATCAACTCCATTAAATTGATCAACTATATTAGAATCAAGACTTGTCTTACCATCTTTAATATCTACTTCTAAAGATAACTCAACTTCATTTCCAAAAATACTTTTACTTCTAACTTTAAATTTCTTTAAAGATTTTAATTTTTTTAATACAGTATCATGTGCACTTGGTTTATATTTTAAAACTAATAAATATCTACTTGAAGTTCTAAATCCCATAAGATAACTTACATAGAATAAAATTCCAATTGATAATGATGCTACTATAGCAGCTATATATAGCCCAGCACCACACATAATACCAGCACTTATACCCCAGAACATAAATCCAGTATCAACAGGTTCTTTAACAGCAGTTCTAAATCTTACGATAGATAACGCACCGACCATACCTAAAGATAATGAAATATTAGTACTAATAGTTTGAATAATCATAGTTGTAACCATCGCAAGCATTAATATACATAATGAAAATGCTTTTGAATAAACAACTCCAGTATATGTTTTTCTATAAACATATATAATAAACATCGCAATAATAAATGCAACTATTAATGAGATAAACATATCCCATGGAGAAATAGTTCCACTAAAATTGTCTAAAACAGATTTTTTAATTGTATCAACAATACTCATTTAACTCACATCCTTACTTTATACTTCTACAAATTGCAAACTTACTTACAGCTTCTCTATTACTAGGAATATCATTTAATATATTAGCTATATGTAAAGGTAATGCTTCATTATATTTAACTTCTAATACTTGTTTTCCTTTTTCAACAACTGGATATCTAACACCATCTACATTGAATAAATCATAATCATAAAGACCACTAGTAATATTAGAATCAAAAGTAATTCTAACATCACATGTAGGATAAGTAAAAGCTATCCTATGATATTCAACAATTACTGATGGAATTAAACCCTTATTTTTACTATCAGTAATAAACTCTAATAATAAACCAGTTGGATTTTCTATTTCATCTAGTTTACCATTTAATATTTTACTATATATGTCCTTTGAAATCAACATTTGCTCTTTAGAAGTCATATTATTATGCTTCATCTTTTTCTCAAGACGAATATACTCATCATTATTATTATATATTCTAATTCTATACTTCTTTCTGTATAAAACACCATCTAACTTTTCATAATATGAACTAGATTCTCTATCATCAAAATATAAACTCTTAATCATATAAGAACCATCTTCATAAAAAGCATTTTTATCTTTCTTTAGAATCAAAGATAACTTTTGTTTTAATACTTCAGCAGCACTATTAGAAATTTTATATTTTATTTCATGTCTATACTTATACGTTTTCATTCCACATCACCAAAATATTTCTTAACTTCGCTATTACTTAAACCAAAATAAGATTTAGCTTGACTAACAATATTAGAATTTCTATTCTTAGCAAAACTCTTCATAGCTTTAATAGAACTTTCCCAATGACTATATGAGTTACCCCATCTAGAAGCATTACGTTTAAATTCATCTTTACCAAATTCATTAATAACACTATCTATTCTTTTGCTAACATTTTCATATTTCCATGTATTATTTAAATTATATGAAAGTCTTTCTAAAAATGTTTTTTCAAATTCATCACTCTTCATCATATTTCTAAGTAATGTAGTTGGGAAATATCCAAATCCCATACCTGATGGATTAGTATATTCTCTAAATGAATTATTAGTAGTTCTAAAAAATCCTGAATCAAGATCATAGAATATATATTTCCATTTACCACCATCAACATTAGGATTAGAAAAATATCTAGTATTTAAAATATCATAGTTAGCAGTATAAATTTCACCTATCCAGAAATCACAAAAACTTTGTATATCAATTCTTTCTTTAACATAATTATAATGTTTCTTAGTATTTAAATTATTACTAGTAACATAACTAATAAGAGAATTATATTCCTTATTAGTACCAGATTTAACTTCACCATCAATTCTTAAAATACTTGTATTTTCTTCAGTAGTTTTAACATTATAATGGTTAGCCACAAAAGTTTCATCAACTTTCTCTCTTATAAAATAAATACCCCAATATTCACCATTTATGTATAAAATAATTGATTTATAATCTTGAACATCTACATCAGTATAATCACCCATTAAAGAAGTAGCAACTACATCTTTAATAACAGTTCTTTGATCATTATATTGAAATTCATCTTGAGACCCAGTTCTAAGAACTAAAGAATCAAATCTACTACTATCAACATCATCAAATACTTTATATTCTAATTTAGAGTCACCAAACTCTTTCTTAAATTTAATTTCATAACTTTTCTTTTTATAACTTCTAGTAGAACCACCAAATAATTTAAGACCAGCACTAATTTTAAATCCAGTACCATCTTTTTCAATAAGTTCTACATCACATTCCTCAATAACTGGACTATTTAAAGATGTATGACTATTAACTCTATTTAACTTACTTTCATCTATTGCGATAGACATAACAGGTACTTTATGGTTCTCATTAACAATATATGAATAAGTAACTACATCACTTTTAAGTTTATTAGAAGATTTACTCATTATTCTTAAAACAGTAGTCTTCTTGATAGTAAGAGGACTACTGTAAACTTTAGAAGATGTTGTTGGAGTTGAACCATCAGTTGTGTAATATATTTTATCATCACCAGTTAAACTGACTTTAAAACTCTTAGAATCATTAAATATACCAGAAGGTACAGAAGCAGAAGGAACATAAGCTATAGCTCTTGTTCCACTACTATTATCCTTTAAAGGTGTTGGTGTTTTAAAATAATATATTCCTTCACTTTCACCCTTACCGATAGAATAACCTTTAGGTACATTATGAATAACTAAAGAATCAATAACATCATTAGATTTTGTAATATATACACTTTGTGTATCAGATATATTAAAGTTAGCATGTTTATACTTACTAGTAGATAAATTAGTATCCCCAGAAGCCATAACTACATAATATTCACCCTTCTTAAGTTCCTTATCAGGTAACTTATACATACACATAGTATCAGTATTAGTTGTTAAACAATAATCACTTAATTTTATAGTTTCAGATGTATTATTATATAACTCAATCCAATCATAATATTCACCACCATTATGAGGTAAATATTTATAATTAAGACTCATTGCTTCACTAATAATAAGCCCTTTATTTACTTTTAAATATTTCTTTTGGAATTTTTTAATTCCATCAACAGTATTTGGTTGTCCAAAAGATAAATCAATACTTTCATGCATTTTACCGTTATCACGAATTAATGCAACACCACTAGCAAGATTTTCATAAGTAACTTTATCAATTACTTTACCCTTGTTATTAGTAAGAATAGCACTACCATTTTTACTTCTAAGCTTAAAAGAAGTACTTAAAGTATCAACTTTATTACTAACACCAGATGTATATATACCTAATACTTCACCAGGTGATAATGTTACACTTGGAAATTGCCATTTAAAACTTATACTTTCATCATTAGATAAACTGTAATTTGTAAGATCAACCTTTTTATCACTAACATTAATTACTTCGATATATCCACTATATTCTCCATTTTCATTAACAAAGTTACCTTTATTATTTGGTAATAATTCATTAATAACAATTGTTTTTTCATCTTCACTAGCAATAGACTTAATAAATGCATTATATCCATCTATATTATTTGAATATCCTGGTGTAGCTTTATTTTGTAATACCCATTTACCATTCTCATCACGAGCCATAACCATATTAGAATCAAGTGACACTATATCAGCAGCATCAATAACTTTACCATTAGGTCTAAATAATGTAATTACTTCTCCACCACTAGATTTTAATTTAAATGGTGCATATAATCCATCTTCCTTAGTACCACTTAAATATACAATCATATATTCATTTGCTTTAATAGTTACATTTGGAAATACCCATTTAACAGTACCTTCATCACTAAGACCATAACTTTCTAAGTTAATATCTTTATCACTACCATTATATAACTCAATATAATCATATATATTTCCATTTGTATCTGCTAAAACACCATTATTTGATGTCATAATTTCATTTATAACTAAATCATTAATATTTACATCATTATCATTTAAATCAACTTTATCAAGAGTATTACCACCTGAATCCATCAAAGTTGTTACTAGAAGTAATATGACTAATAATGTAAAACTAACAATAAAAAACATAATATTTTTCTTAAATTTCTTAGTTTCAAATCCCATAATAAAACTCCTATTATAATTATACTATAATAAGAGTTTCTTTTCTACCAAATAATAAAATTAATTAAACTTTTACATAAAATTTTACTATTCAACTGTCACACTTTTAGCAAGGTTTCTTGGTTTATCAATATCACACTTTCTAAACTTAGCAACTTCATATGCTAAAAGTTGACAAGCTACCATGATAAGTAAATTTTGAACATATTCACTTATTAATGGAACAACTATTTCATAATTAAATGTAGATAATTCTAAATTAATAGATTCTTTTCTAATAACAATTACTTTAGCGCCTCTACTTTTAGCTTCAATAATATTACTTATAGTTTTTTCTCTAACAGAAAATTCACTTAATAATGCTACCACTGGAGTATTTTTAGAAATAAGAGCAATAGGTCCATGTTTAAGTTCCCCCGCAGCAAAACATTCACTATGAATATATGATATTTCTTTTAATTTTAGACTAGCTTCATAACAACTATATATATCTATACCACGACCAATATAATATATATCATTATTTTTATATATTGATTTAGCTATTTCTTTATAACTAGGTATCTCAATAACTTTTTTAATTAATTTAGGTAATTTTTTAAAATCCTCTAAAATTCTATCTTTTTCTTCTTTATTAATAAGTCTCATACGATACATATATTTAAGAAGTAATAAACTGCATATATAACTTTGAGCAAAGTATCCCTTAGTTGTCGCAACACATATTTCAGGTCCAGCAAGCATAGGCATAACATATTTAGCTTCACGAGCAATAGTTGAAGATACAACATTAACAATTGCTAAAGTATCTACATTCTCTTCCTTACACATTCTAAGACATGCAAGGGTATCAGCAGTTTCACCACTTTGAGATAAAAGTACAACTAATACATCAGAATCAAAATAATGATTAGAATATCTATATTCACTTGCTACATAACAATTAGCATAAAAGTCTCTAGTAGTACAATATTTATCAACAAAATATTTAGCAACTAAAGAAGCATGATATGCACTACCACAAGCAACGAAATCAATTCTTTTATATTTACTAAGATCAACAACTAAATCAGAAAAATCATCATCCTCTATATATTTAGCATATAACTTCTTAGCAACTTCTTCTTGTTCTTCAATCTCTTTAAGCATAAAGTGTTCATATCCACCCTTTTGTGCTTCTTCAATATTCCAAGTTGCAATATCAATCTTTTTATAAATAATTACTCCATTATAATAAATATCGAATTTATTAGATGATATCTCAACAATCTCATTATCTTCTAAAATAATATGTTCAGGAGTATAAGGTAATATAGCAGATATATCGCTAGATATAAAAAATTCTTTATCACCTACTCCAAGTACTAAAGGAGCATCCTTTTTAACACCATATATTTTATCATTATCATCAAACATAATAGCTAAAGCATAACTACCAGTTAATTCTTTAATAGTTTTATCAATAGCCTCAATTTCATTAGTACCATCATAATAACTATCAAGTAAAGCAGCTACTCTTTCAGTATCAGTTTCACTCTTAAATTCATATTTATCTTTTAATTTACTTTCAATTTCTTTATAATTTTCAACAATTCCATTATGAACTAAACACACTTTTCCTACTTTATGAGGGTGTGAATTTTCTTCACAAACTTTTCCATGTGTAGCCCATCTAGTATGTGCAATACCACAAATAGATTTATCTAATTCATATTTCTTAAGTTTATTTCTTAAGTCTTCAATCTTACCAACAGATTTAATAACTCTAATTTTTTTATTCTCAAGTACAGCTATACCTGCAGAATCATAACCCCTGTATTCTAATGTTTCTAAACCATTAACTAAAACGTTCTTAACATTTCTTTTTCCTCTATAGCCAATAATTCCACACATAAACAATTCTCCTTATATCTCTATTATAATATGAGTAAAAATAAAAAGTACAACTTTTTAAGTTGTACTTTACATAAATAACTTCATAGTTCTAATCATTTGAGCAGTGTAACCTACTTCATTATCATACCATGCAACTACCTTTAATAATTGATGACCATCTTCTTCAACTACATTAGTTAATAAACCATCAACAGTAGCCCCACACTCTTCACCAATGATATCTCCACTAACAATTGGATCATCAGTATATTTAATAACTTTACTTTGATTAGATTTAAACATGTTATTAACATCATCACTAGTAGTATTATTTTTAAGTTCAAGTGTTACATCAATAACAGAACCATCTCCTACAGGAACTCTAAATGCAATACCATCAAGTTTACCATTTAAATGAGGTATAACTTTACCAATTTGACTTGCTGCACCAGTACTAGTAGGAATAATATTTAAAGAAGCAGCTCTACCTCTTCTACTAGAAATACCTTTTTTATGAGGAATATCTAAAGTTTCTTGATCATTTGTCATAGCATGAACTGTAGTCATAAATCCTTTAACAATACCATACTTCTTATCAATTAAATGAAGTACAGGAGCTAAACAATTTGTAGTACAACTAGCAGCACTAATAACTTTATCATCTTTAGATAAAATATCATGATTAACACCATATACAATAGTTTTAACATCATCCTTAGCAGGAGCACTAATAATAACATGTTTAGCCCCAGCATCTAAGTGAGCTTGACATTTTTCACCACTAGTAAATATACCAGTACACTCTAAAACTATATCAATATTTAATTCCTTCCAAGGTAATTTACTTGGATCAGGTTCAGCAAAAACTTTAATCTTTCTATTTTTAACAAATAATTCATCTTCATCAAAATTAATTTTAGAATTATTTTTTCTATGAACTGAATCATATTTATATAAATATGCAAGTTGTAGAGGATCAGTTAAATCATTAATTGCTACTACTTCAATATCCTTATCATTTTCTAATAATCTTAATGCAGTTCTTCCTATTCTACCAAAACCATTAATTGCTATTCTTAACATATATTTTCATCTCCTATTCAAAATAACTATTACCAATAAATTCTCTAAGTACACTAGTACTTGGAATATCATCACTAGGTATATTTAAGAAACCTTTTAAGAAATTTAATATTCTAACAGCTTCTTCATAACAAGGTGAATCTTTACTAATAGAATATAATAAAGGTTCAACATATGTTCTAAGTACACCAAGTTCATATCCTAAAGAAGTATTTATAACAACATCAGCTTCTCTTTGATATGGATAAATATAACTTTCTTCACTAGCTCTCATACCAAGCCAACTATCTAAAGTAGCTTCAGCAGAATATCCTCTATGTTTATAGTCTCTTACCATTCTTCTTAAAAGTCTTAAATCAGTACATGAAATATGATTATGTCTATCAAGACCTACTGGCATAAATGGACTAATATAAAGTTTTAGTTTATTCTTTTTATCTATAGAACTACTTAACTTATCATTAATCGCATGTAATCCTTCAATAATAAGTACTTGATTCTTCTTTAATGATTCAGGTTTTCTCTTATATTCCTTTTCACCTTTAATAAAGTTATAAGTTGGAATAACAACCTCTTTACCATCTAATAAACTCTTAAGTTGCAAATTAAATAATTTCATATCAAGAGCTTCAACAACTTCAAATTCATAAGAACCATCAGCTTTTTTAGGACTATCTTTTCTTTCAACAAAATAATCATCTGTTGATAATACAAAAGTATCAATACCCTTACTTCTTAAATACATAGAAAGTTTTTTAGAAGTAGTTGTCTTACCAGAAGAACTTGGCCCTGATATAAATATAGCTTTAATAGCTTTATTATTTTTTACTCTTTTAGCTATTTCTTCTAAATTATTATCATATATAATTTCACTTAAGTGAATAAAATCCATTATCTTACCTTGAGACACAATCTTATTTATATCTCCAGCATATTTAACTCCTAAACTCCTTAACTTAGTCTCATGAGTTTTAAATGCTTCTAAAACTTGAGGAGAAGGAATATATTTAGGAACACTACCATTAATTGGATAACTAAGCACAATTCCATTATCTTGAACTAAAGTTAAATCAAATCGACTTAATATTCCAGTAGAAGCAGGCATTAAATAATAGAAATAATTATATTCATCATCTAAATCATACATACTAACAGAATCATTAGTCATATATGTATAAGTAAGCATCTTCTCTTTTTCACCATTAGCTTTAACATAGTCAAATGCATCTCCTCTAGATACTTCAACTTTCTTAAATGGTATATTCTCTTTAACAATCTTCTTCATTTCTGTTTTAATTGCTTTAACAACATTATAATCAATTAACATATCAGTTTCTAATTCAGTATAAATTGCTTTATCAAGAGAATGCTTAATATTTACAACAACATCATCACCATATAATCTCTTAACTGCTAAAATATACATATGTTGTAACCCTTTTATGTATATTTTTCTACCAGTTCTATCAATTACATGAATAAAATTAATATAAGCATCATCCATTATTTCATAATCAGCATTAACAGCAATACCATTTACTCTAAGAGCAATAATATCTTGATCGTTTTCTATTAAGTTGATTACTTCTCTAACAGTAATACCTCTATATGTTTCAATAATATTTCCATCTTCAAAAACTAATTTGATTTCTTTTCTCATATAAACACCAACCTCTTATTATTGATAATATAATAATATCAAATAATTTTAAATTTGTGAATAAATTAACTATTATTTTACTAAATAATCATACAAAATAAAAAATCCCATAGGGATTAATTATTTTCAACAATTTCCTTTATTTTTCTAAATCTATGATTAATACAACTCTTAGTAATAGGTTTTTCAGTTTCACTACTTATAATCTCAGCCAGTTCAGCCATAGAAGTCTCAGGATATTTTTCTTTATAAATACATATTATTTTAATCTTTTCATCAAGTAAATCAAAATCTCTTATTTCTTTTAATTTAGCAATCATTTGTAATTGTTCATTAGATGCACTAACAGTTTTATCAACATTAGCCTGTTCACAATTATTAAGACGATTAGTCATATTTTTATGATCACGATATATTCTTATATCTTCATAATAAAATAATGAATTTGTGGCATTTAACATACGTATAAAGTCACTAATCTTTTCAGCTTCCTTAATATATACCATATAATTCTTATCACGTTTAATAATTTTACTTTTAAATAATAATTCATTTAATAAGTCATTAACAAAATTAGCACTATCTATATTAGATATAACAAACTCAGCATGATATCTACTTGTCTTAGGATCACTAATACTACCACACATCATAAATACACCACGCAAGTATGCCTTCTTATCAATATCATTATCAATTAAATAATCATGAGGTATATATACTCTATTACCATCAAGAACAATACATAAATCACTTAAAATAAAGTCTACTTTATCTTTAACAGTAAGTAGTACTAACTTATTACCACGTAAACTATTAATACCACTATTATCCATTTCCACTTCAACATGATAAGTATCCTTAATAAGCTTATATATTCTTCTTGCTACAGAAGCATTCTCTGTATATATTTCAAATCTATCATCATATATTTTAGCACCAATATTTAATATAGCAGATAATTCAGCCATATATTCTGAACCACTATATTCATTATTAGCTATTTCATTTTTAATATTACCAGTAAATGACATATTAATCACCACCCTTATTTTAACACAAAAAAAGAAGTGTTTAAACAAGTTTAAGCACTTCGTACAAAGTAATTAATTAGCAAGCTAAGTAATTGCTTTGTGTACTAATATTATCATGACAATAATATGTTGTCAACACTTTTTTTAAAAAAAGAAAAAAGAACTATTTCTAGTTCTTTTACCATCTTGACGAGAATCTACTTCCTTTAGCTGGAAGCTTAATATAATTTCTTGGATTAACATAAGAAGTACTTGACCATCCAGTCATAAGTCCAAAATGTAAATGTGGTCCAGTAGTACAATAATCATACTTTTCACCACCACCTACACCACCGATAACATCATCAATCATAACAACTTGATTTAATTTAACATTAACAGTGTGTAGATGCATATATACAGAAGTATATTTTCTACCATTAACAGTATGTCTTACATAAACTTTATTCCCACCACAACTTGAATTAGCTTTATTTGGATTAGCTACTCTTTCAATTCTACTAACAACACCAGGAGCAATAGGATAAATCTTAGTACCAGTACTAGCACCTAAATCAATACCATTATGCATTGTCCATACATGTTTTGTAGGATGAAATCTCATACCATAATCACTAGTAACACTTGCTTTAACAAGAGGTCTAACAAAACCACTTGCAGTAGGAGTACTACCAGCTAAACATTCTTCTAACTCTTCATCTTCCTTACATTTGTTTTCTTCATATATAGTTTCATATACTTTTATTTCTTCTTTACGAGCTCTAATATCAGCTTGAATATCTTTATGATCATCAGCTAAATCTTCTAACTTAACATTAACAGATGCAAGTAACTTATCTAAATCTTTAATTAATTCTTCTGATTCATCAATTTTCTTATTAAGTTTAACTTGAAGTTGTTTATTTTCTTCAATCAAATCATACATTTCATCAATTAATTCATCATTATATTCAGTTAACTGTTCAACAACAGCACTTCTATATATGAAATCAGTAAAATCTTTAGCATTAAATACATATTCTAAATATATATTATCCCCATCAGATATTTGTAAAAAAGATAATAAAGAATCTATTTCATTCTTCTTTTCTTCAATATCAAGATTTAACTGTTCTATTTCTTCTTTAGATTCTGCAATTTCAACTTCATATTTATCTATTTTAGCAGCAGTATCACTAAGTTCTCTTTCATACTTTTTAATCTTTGATTGAGCATCCTTCTTACTAGATTCATTCTCTCTTAATTCAGCTTCATCTTTAGCAAGTTGATTCTTTAAATCTTTAAGTGATTTAGCTTCTAAATTATTAATAAACATAAATAAACATAAAACAATAATTAATACTTTTTTCATCATATCTTTAAATATTTCCTTACTGCTCTATAGCTTCCGAACGCCCCAACAACTATACCAATAACTAATATAACAGTCATAGTAATATAAATAATATTATTTGGTTCAACTAATTTAATAATCGCTGTAAATAATTGACCACCTAATTTATCATATAAATAAGTATATCCAAAACAACAAGCACATACAGGTATTATAGAACCTAAGAATCCTAAAATAATACCTTCAAAGAAGAATGGTTGTCTAATAAAGAAATTACTAGCTCCAACAAGTCTTCTAATTTCAATTTCTCTTTTTCTAGATTGAATAGTAATTTTAATAGTATTACTAATTAAGAATGCAGTAACAACTATTAATGCAATAACTACTACAAAAGTAATATTCTTAACTATATCAAATATTTTAATTAACTCTTCTACAGAACCTTCACCATATTTAACAAGATCAACTTTATCAATTTCTTTAATCTTATCAGCAGTTTCTCCTATTAAATTAATATCTTCAACTTTAACAAGATAACTATCTTGTAATGGATTATTATCTTCATTATATTGAGACATTATACTATCAAATATTTCACTTTCTTCTTGCATTTCTTTTCTAATATCTTCTTTAGAATTAAATTCAACATTTCTTATATTATCAAGATTATTAATTTCAACTCCAATAGTTGCTATTTCTTCACTATCTACTTTTCTATCTAAAAATACAACTATAGTCATATCTTTTTCTATTTCAGCAGTAAAATTATTAACATTATATGAAAGTATAATACTAAATCCCACTAATATTAATGTAATAGTTATACAAGATATACTAGCAAGAGATAATGAGAAATTACGAAATACACCTTTAAAAGATTCACTTATATTTTTTCCTAAAATTCTAAATACCTTCACTTCTATATTTTCCTTTCAAACTATCTTTAGCAATAAGACCTTTTTCTACTACAATAACTCTCTTCTTCATTCTATTAACAATATCTTTATCATGAGTAGCCATTATAATAGTAGTTCCTAAATCTTTATTAATACCTTCAATAACTTTCATAATTTCCATTGATGTATCTGGATCTAAGTTACCAGTAGGTTCATCACATATAAGTACTTTAGGTTCGTTAACAATCGCACGAGCTATAGATACTCTTTGTTGTTCACCACCAGATAATTGATCTGGAAAACTTCTTAACTTTTCTTTTAAACCTACTTGTTCAATAGCTTTTAATGTTTTCTTTCTAATTTCTTTATCAGGTAAACCATATACCTCTAAAGCAAATGCTACATTTTCATATACAGTAAGTTTTGGTAATAATTTATAATCTTGAAAAACAATACCAAGTTTTCTTCTAAGTTTATATACTTTACCATTTCTTAACTTAGCAACATTAACTCCACCTACATATACATCTCCAGTAGTAGGCTTTTCTTGTCTATAAAGTAATTTAATTAACGTACTTTTACCACTACCAGAAGCACCTATAATAAATACAAATTCACCCTTAGATATTTCTAAATTTACATCACATAAAGCAGTTACACCATTAGGATATCTTTTACTAACATTTTTTATTTCAATTAACTGCATAATACCTCCATAAATTATATATTATTAAAATACATTTTCTTTCTCTTTGTTCCACCAAGAACTTCATAACAATCACTAACAACAATAAATGCATCAGGATCTATTTCTTGAACAGCACTCTTTAATAAAGTGTATTTTTCAGTTGGAACAACACACATTAACATTTTCTTTCTTTTATTTGAATATGCACCTTTAGTATCAAATTCAGTAACACCATTTTCAATAATTTTAATTATAAAATCTTTAACTTCATCTTCCTTAGCAGTTTGAATAAAGAAAGTTTTAGAATCACTTATTCCAAGTAACATCTTATCTACTAAATAAGTAGATATAACAGTAATTATAAGAGAATACATAATCGCAGTATATCCAAATATAAAACCACCTAAGATAATAACAACAATACCCATATTTCTAAGTAATTGTCCTAAAGGTATCTTTTTATATTTTTGAATAACTGCAGCTAATATACTTGTACCACCAGTATTAAATCCTGATTTATATACAAGAGCTTCTCCAAATCCTACACAAATACCAGCTGCTAACACATAAAGTAAAATATTATCAAAACTAAAATTAATTAATTCAGGTATTCCAGCAGTAGCATATAATAACACAGTATATATACTAGCTCCTGTTATACTAAGTAAAGATTTCTTAAATCCTAGAGTAAAAATACTAATTGTTATAAATAATAAGTTACCTAGTAGTACAACCAAATTAACATCTATACTAAATATATTATTTAAAATTACGGCTAAACCACCAAGTCCACCTGAAACAAAATTATGAGGAACATAAAACAAATTAAACGATAATGCGGATATTAAAGCACCTAAAACAAACAAAAAAGTTTTAGAACCTATTTGTTTATTAAAAATTCTGCTATTAATTTCTTCACTACTAACTCTTCTTTTAAATAACCTCATTTTATCCTACTCCATAGTAATTATAACAAAAATAACTAGTATTTACTAGTTATTTATGTAATTTATTATATAGTTGTAAATTATAATTTAAGGTATTCATCTAAAAATTCTTGTATATCACCATCAAGTACTTTATCAACACTAGATGTTTCATAATTACTTCTAGAATCTTTAACTAATGTATATGGACACATAACATAACTTCTTATCGCACTTCCAAAGTTAACATCCATAACATCACCTTTTAAATCTTTAAGTTTATCATTAAATTCTTTTTGTTGAAGAATATATAATTTATTCTTAAGCATCATAAGAGCAATCTCTTTATTTCTAAGTTGACTTCTTTCAATTTGAGAAGATGTAACAATACCAGTAGGTATATGAGTAATACGAACAGCACTATCAGTAGTATTAACACCTTGACCACCACATCCACTTGATCTATATACATCAATTCTTAAATCACTTTCTTTAATTTCGACTTCAGTATTCTTATTTATTTCAGGTGTAACAAGCACACTAGCAAAAGAAGTATGACGTCTACTATTACTATCAAAAGGACTTATTCTAACTAAACGATGAACACCTGTTTCACCTTTTAAATATCCAAATGGATAATATCCCTTAACAAGCATAGTAATTCCTTTAATACCAACTTCTTCACCATCTTGACGACTTAATACCTCATAAGAATAATCATTCTTTTCAAAATATCTAGTATACATTCTAAATAACATATTAGCCCAATCATTACTTTCAGTCCCACCAGCGCCACTATGTATTTCAATATATGCATTAGACATATCAAATTCACCATTAAGTAAAGCATTAAGTTTTAACTTTTCAAGTCTATGTTCAAATGAACTAACTTCACTAACTATACCATTTAAGTCTTCTTCACTAAGCTCTAATTCTAACATTTCAATTAATGTATTACATGTACTAACTAAATCATTATATTCATCATATACACTCTTAATAGTTTTAAGTTCACTTAACACATCTTTTGCTTTTTCAACATCATCCCAAAAATTAGATGCATTACTTAAAGTCTCCAATTCATCAATTCTTGACTTTTTTACATCTATTTCTAATTTATTGTGTATATCTTTTAATATATTTGAACACTCATTTAAATTTTTAATTATATCTTTTGTTTCCATACATAAATTTTAACATAAATCGTAAAAAATAAAAAGAAGCAGTTATCTTCTAAATCTACTTCTTAATCTTTGCATAAATGTTGGTTTTAATACTTGAGGTACATCTTCTAAAGCTGCTAACTCAAATATTTCATCTATTGAATTTTTATCTAAATCTCTACATTTAAAATCAAATATAGCGCATTCACCATTACTTGAAAATCTAATACAATCATCTACATTAGGTACAACAACCATATCACTTGTTCTAATTGTTTCATCAATAACTAGTTGTCTAACAAGTCCATTAGGAAATCTAAATTCCATAGAGTTTCCATCTATTCTTCTAACAGTATATAAGTCCCTTTCTTCATCATATTTATAAGCGTAACATATTTTGTCCATATAAACCTCCTAGATATACTTAATATAATACAATAATTAACAAAATTAATCAAATAAAAAATCACCAAAGGTGATTTTAAATACTAATTCCTATTAGATTATCAAAGTCTCTTTCTTCACTTCTTTGAATAACTACTATCTTACCATCTTCAATAAGCCTATCTATTAAATAAACATATAAAGTATCATGTAAATATACTTCACTCATTAAAGATGCTACTAAATGTACCATTTTAATATTACCGAAAGACTTTAATTTATTAAGAATAAACTTATCAAAATAATCAATTTCTACAGATTTAACAGTTCTATTATCCATTACTCTAAGAGAAGTATTTTCTTTAACTATTCTATTCCATAATTGATTATATTTTTTTAATTTCTTTAAAGATAAATTATGTTCTAAATATGTAAGACACATAAGTTCATTTTCATTCATACAAGCAGGAGAATAACATCCCTCATGGAATTCATCTGAATATAACACAATAATATTAGTTCTATCTTTAACAATATTACATACAAATAACATCATTAAATATGAATATATATCTTTACGACTACACCATATTCTAATAGTCATACCTTTATCAACAGCTTCATTTAATAATTTAACTTTATCACTAAAATCATAATTATTATTTTCATTATATATTCCCTTTGGAATACTTACCTTATATTCATCTACATTAGATAAATTAGCAATATTAAATAAAGTATTAAACATAAGTATATTTTCTTCAGTATTAATATCACTATTTTTCATAGTAAATAAACAAGAGTCTCCAAAAACAACTTCAAATATATTCATAACTGCTCCTTAATTATTCTCTATTCATATATAAATTATAACATAGATTTTAAATTAAATGATTTAGGTATTGATTTACCATATTT
>JAZSKU010000070.1:0-5542 GCA_045535005.1 Bacilli bacterium | reverse complement strand
TTCAAGTTCTTCAACAATTTCTAAATCAGAAGCAAAATCAATTGCTTTAAAAAGAGCTGGTGTTTCAAGTAGTAGTATTTCTAACTACAGAATCGAATTAGATTCAGATGATGGTGTTAAAGTATATGAAGTATCATTCAGAGTTGGAAAAGTTGAATACGATGTAGAAATCAATGCTAAAACTGGTAAAGTTCGTGACTTCGATAAAGAAATTGAAGATGACGAATACGATGATGACTAATATAAAAGAGATTAATTAAATTAATCTCTTTTTTCTTGACCAAATTTCTTTTCAAGTAATCTAACCGGACCAGATTTATCTCTTAAAATACCAGATATAGATAAATCATTATGTAAGTTATATACAATATTTGAAATAAGTTTAGAACAATCACATACATGAAGCCAAGGATACTTATTATATTCATTTGGTATATAAGTTAAATTACTAGTATAAATACCATCTAATTTACCTTCTTTATAATATTTATCAAACTTCTCCATTCCATCAGTAAATAAAGCAAAAGTAACAATTAAATATACATGTTCGATACCTCTTTGATTTAATTCATCAATAACATCAAACATACTACCACCACTAGATATCATATCATCAGTTACAATAGCAGTCTTACCAACCAAATCATTATTACCACAATAATCATGAGATATAACAGGATACTTACCATTACTAAAATTATTATAATCTCTTTGTTTAATAAAACTACCTGCTTCCTTATGAATATGAGGACTACCAAAACAATTTAAATATACATTACGTCTACCAGTAGCACCATTATCAGGAGCAACAAATACAAGCTTCCTAAGTTCATCTAAACTAAGATCACTAATAAAATTATCAAGTATAGTTGTTGTTACATAAAAGTTATCAAATTCCATATTATGAACAGCATGTTCAACACCTTGATCATGAGCGTCAAAAGTAATAAAACTTTTAATTCTAGGTATATTATCAAGTTCTCTTAAATTAGCTCCACACATTAAATTCTCACGAGTATTTCTTCTATGTTGTCTTCCCGCATAAAGCAAAGGCATAATAATATTAATATTAGATGCATGACAATTACATGCCCCTATTCCATCTTTTAACTCCATCATCAAGTCATTAGGACTAGTATGATTAATTAATCCTCTCATTTTATATTTAATAGAATAATTACCAATATCAGTTAAAAAGAAAATATCTTTACCTCTAACAGTTTCCTCAATTTCTACTTTTAAGTGACCATCGCTAAAAAAGTTTTCCTTTATTGGAACTATAAAAGTATATAGATCACTATCATAACCATAAGTACTAACCAGATGTTTATCAACCATTTGACCCAGCTCTAATGCACTTTTAAAAACAATGAGTCTTAATTTTTCATCTTCAATTTGTTTTTTCATTTTACCTCCAACACAAAATAAAAAGAGTATACAAAGATACTCTTATTTTAAAACAAAATTAAATAATATCGAACTTTCATTATTCATATTACTCACCAATAAAATTTTAACACCTTTAATCAAAAGATTCAATTCTTTTTGGAACTAATTTTAGTGTTCCCTCGCTCTCCACAGTTTGACCTATATCAAGACTATAATTATCTACAAAAGCACCTGGAACAAGTACACTAGATAACATAAGTTTAACTTCAGCAAGAGTCTTTCCTTTTACTTTAGCAGCGGCAGAGTGTTCATTACCACCACCACCAAATAATCTCATTATTTTAGATACATCAATAAGACCTTTACTTCTAGCACTAATACTAATAGTATCTTCATCAATATATGCAAGAGCAAATGTAGCATTAACCTTATATTTAAGTAAATAGTCAGCTGCTTTAGCTATATCCTCTACTTCGTATATTTTACCACTGTCATCTAAGTCAGATGATATTGCAAAAACATAGTTAGGAAAATCAGTATTATCAACTAATCTTTGAATAGCCCTATCATGTTCAAAATCTTCTAAAAACATATTATTAGCAACTGTAGGATCAGCTCCTTTATCAGTAAGTCTAGATGCTATAGCATATGTTTTATTACTTGTATTTTTACTTAATTTATTAGTATCTAATATAATCCCAGCAAGCAAATAATTAGCATAGTCAGGCGTTAATTTAACACCATATAAAAATATTAATCTAGAAATTTCTTCACATGTACTAGATAACTTCTCATCAACAAATAAATGTGGTGTATTAATAGTATTCTCATCAGTTCTATGATGATCAATTACCATAATATCATTAAATAAATTTAAATATTTTTTAGTACATATCATATATTCCTTATTAACATCAACCGCAACCATTAAGCACTTAGATGTTACTAAATGAGGTAAATCACTACTTCTAATAACGTGAAATTCACTATGAATTTCCTCTAATACTCTTCTAGTTTCAGGTTCAATAGTATCATAAGAATCATCTATAACAATATAATTTTTCTTTTTATTCTTTTTACATATAAGCGATACCCCTATCGCAGCCCCTAAAGCATCAAAATCAGGTCTATTATGAGGAACGATAAATACAGTATCATTGTTTTCCAATAAGCTATCAAGGACAACCTTGATATTCTTACTATCTTCCATATCATTCTCCTTTGAAAATTCTTCATCAATAGATGATAATTAATTATACTAAAAAACAATATAAAAAGTCAAAAAAGCTACTTATTCTCTAAGTAATCAACATTAACACTCTTATCAATTTCGTCATTTATATCTTTAGTATCAACAATAATATCATAATCATCTTCGTTATTTGAAACAGCTATTCTAATCTTCTCATCACCTACTATTTCAATACCAAGTTCTTTAGATATAGAAAAACTAATTTCATTCTCTTTATTGCTAACACTCGTACAACTAGGATTTTTAAGACATCTAATAATTATTTCAGAGTCACTATCAACTTCACTATTTTCTTTAACACGAACAACTACTTTTTCTTCATAAAACATCTTTTTATTAATTACATTAGTTTTAGTATTATTATCATAACTATACCAAATATTAACATCATAACTACCATTTATTTTAATATATTCATGATCCCATACACCTTTAATATCATGATTAATAACCCAACAACCTAACACATTATCAACATTAGTTTCACATAATACAAGCCCATCATCCTTAAATACTTTTTTACCCTTACCAACAATAGTTTTAGTTACAATTTCTTTATAATTATACATAACTCCTCCTGTTAATAGATTATGCATAATTAAAAAATTAGACACTAAAAAAAGAGATTACTCTCTTTTTATGAATCATATTCAAATATAAATTTATCTTTTTCAATAAAATAATATACACCATAATCATTAGTTATATATTCAGGTAAATCTTCTTTTTTACATTTATCATCTCTATTACAAAAAGTATTTTCTTTAACTAATTGTTCTTCTGTTTGACCAAGTAATTTTAAACTTTCTAATAAAGTAAGAGATTTATCATTTTTTATATCATAAGTATAATTATAAACAAATGTACCAGTACCACTAGCATTCCATGGACTAAGTTTTAATCTAAGTGCTAAATATAAAATATCTTCTTGAATTTTATACGAATAATCTACCAAAAGTGAATCAGGATACTCTCCACCATCATCATAATCATATGGTCTTATTCCCTTATTAAAAATATTTTCTACAATACTTTTATTTATTTCACCAATTACTTTACTATCTCCAGTAACTTTAGGAATAACAATTTTAAAACTTTCAGGTTCATCATAATAACTAGGTATAACAGTCATATATTCTTCTACATCTACTTTAATTTCCTCTTTATTATCAGTCACGTCTTCTACTACATCACACACTTCACACTTTTCACAAGGTTTACATTCTTCATCTGTAAAATATTTGTAACCAAAGAATCCTGATGCTCCTACTAACGCTAATATTAAAATTACTAATAATATTTTTTTAATTTTACCTCTACTACTTAACTCTAACATATTTATTCACCTATAGTAACTTTAACTAAAATACTAATAAAATTCAATGTTTATCTAATAATTTTACATAAAATATTAAAATAAATTAATACTAATAATATGAATATTATTAATAAAATAAAAAGATATAAAAAAGTAATGCCAGACCTACAAATAAGGAACATTAAAAACATCTATATTATAAACATACAAACAGTATCAAGTTCTTCCCTAACAAATGAATATATATTAGAATACCTATCTCATAAAAATAAATTAAATAAAGTACCATCAATAAGCTTTATAAACATAGAAGAAAAAGATGTATTTAATTACTTATTTAATGGTTTTAGTATAATCATAGATAAAAATAAAATATATGCTTTAGAGACAAGAGCTAACTTAAATAGAAGTGTATCTGAGCCATCAAGTGAACCAACTATTAAAGGACCAAAAGATTCATTTAATGAAAACTATAATACTAATATAGGTCTTATAAGAAAAAGAATAAAAACAACTAATCTACACATAAAAGATTATACTTTAGGAAAATATACCAAAACAAAAACATCTATTTTATATTTAAATAATTTAGTTAATAAAGATTTATTAAAAAATGTAGAAAATAAACTTAATAATCTTAATGTTGATAAAATAATAGATTCATATGATATTAAAGCATTACTTTCAACTGATAAAACATTATTTCCAATAATTAAAACTACTGAAAAACCAAATACTATATCAAAATCGTTATTAGAAGGTAAAATATGTATTGTATGCGAAAACTCAAATAATGTTTTAATAATACCAACTTTCTTTATAGATTTCTTTCATAATGATGAAGATAATTATCATAAAAATTTTTATGCTCACTTTATTAAAATAATAAGATTTATAGCATTCTTTATAACTATTTTTGCACCCTCAATTTATTTAGCTTTAATAACATATGATCAACAAATGTTACCTATGACTTTATTAATAAATTTTTCAATACAAAAATCAGTTGTCCCTTATCCTGCAATTATAGAAGCATTTTTATTAATAATAACTTTTGAAATATTACATGAAGCAGATTCATTAGTACCTTCATCTAAAGGAACATCTTTATCTATTTTAGGAGCACTTGTTTTAGGAGATGCAGCAGTTAATGCAGGTCTTGCTTCTCCAATAATGGTAATAATAATATCAATAACCGCAATATGTTCAATATTTTTTACATATACAGATTTTCAATCATTTATAAGACTAAATAGATACTCTTTAATGATACTTTCTTCCCTTTTCGGAGTCGTAGGTATAATTATAGGATTTATATATGTAATAGCTGAAATATCATCATTAAAACCATTTGGAAAACCATTTACTATTCCATATTCACCTAAATTAAATATAAAATCTAATATTAAATTAATAAAAAAAGGATTAATGGCACAGAATACTAATAAAGGTGATTTATGAAAAAAATAATATTAATATTAATGATTTTCTTCTTAACAAGTTGTAAAGATTATAAAGAAATAAATGACTTAGCAATCATAACAGGTATTGCTATAGATTATATAGATAATAATTACATATTA
>JAZSKU010000105.1:0-16209 GCA_045535005.1 Bacilli bacterium | reverse complement strand
AAGTAAAAGAAAGTATAGAAACTATTAAAGAAGAAGATTTAGAAAACACATATTTTAGTGATAATATAAAATCCATAGTAATATGTATAGAAGCATTAAAAGATTTAGGTTTCATTGAACCTATTGAAATAGATTATACAAATATTAATATTAAAACTATACTTGAAGTAATAAGAAATATTAAATTTAAAGAATTATCAAAAGAAGAATGTTTAAAACTAATAAAAAATATTAATATAGGTTAATTATGTAACTAAAAATAAATATAATTCATAACTTATTAGTAGTAATAAAGGAGTGAATTATATGAATTGTAATGATAAAAAAGAAAACTGCATTATAGAAATATTACAAGTAATAAATGTACTTCAAAATAATGCATGTGCAGATGGATGTTTACTTTCATGTGATAGACCAGCATTAGGTGGTGGGACTAACTGTATAATATGTAATACAAGACCAATAATGATATATTCGTGTGGAAGTAATGGAGTAGCTTGGTCAATGCCAACATCAAGAGATCCATCAGTTACAACAACTAATAATGTATTTAGAGTAGAAAAAGTAGAAAATAATTGTGTAACATTTAGAGTATTACAAGCTAATACAGATGAAACAAGTACATATCCATATACATCAACTGATTCATTATTTACAATGGATGTAAGTTGTATATGCGCGATAAGATGTTTAAATGATACATATATTGAATGTGTATAAGAGTTCTTAATAGAACTCTTTTAAATTAAAACTTGACAATAATTTTTAAAATGTTTAATATTAGTTAAGGAAAGAGATTATATAATCACAAAGGAGAAATATGAAAAAACTAGTAATTGTCGAATCACCAAGTAAAAGTAAAACAATAGAAAAATATTTAGGTAGTGATTACAAAGTACTATCTTCAAAAGGCCATGTAAGAGACTTAGCAACAACTGGTAAAAAAGGCTATGGTATTGATGTAGATAATGACTTTGAACCTAATTATATTACTATTAAAGGTAAACAAAAATTAATAAACGAATTAAAAAAAGAAGCTAAACCTGCTGATAATGTTATACTAGCAACCGACCCAGACCGCGAAGGAGAAGCTATATCATGGCATTTAAAAGAAGTTTTAGGAGATAAAAATAATTATCAAAGAGTTACATTTAATGAAATAACAAAAGATGCAGTTATAGAAGCAATGAAACATCCAAGACATATAGATATGGATTTAGTACAAAGCCAAGAAACAAGAAGATTTTTAGATAGAATTATTGGTTTTGACTTATCAAAAGAAGTTAAAAAATATACCAATGGTGGAGAAAGTGCTGGTAGAGTACAAAGTGTAGTATTAAAACTTATTTGTGATAGAGAAAGAGAAATAGAAGCATTTGTACAAGAAGAATATTATACTATTGAAACAGATTTCAAAGATTTCAAAGCAGAACTTAAAAAGTATAGAGGAAAAGACATTAAGATAAGTACTAGTGTTGAAGCAGATGAAATAATAAATACACTATCAAATGCATATAATATTGAAAAAGTTGAAAAGAAACCTAAAAATAAACAAAGTAAATTACCATTTACAACAAGTACATTAACTCAAATGGCATCTAATAGATTAGGTTATCCAGCATCTAAAACAATGAGTATAGCTCAAAAGTTATATGAGGGAATTGATATTGGTAGTGAAACAGTAGGTTTAATTTCATATATGAGAACTGACTCAGTGAGACTTTCTGATGTATTTATAAATGAAACTAAAACTTATATAGCAAATAATTATGGTAAAGAATATATTGGTTATGCTAAAACTGGTAAAAAGAAAGATAATGTACAAGATGCACACGAAGCTATAAGACCAACAAGCATTAATAGAACACCGGAAAGCATTAAAAAATATTTATCACCAGAAGAATATAAATTATATAATCTAATATATATAAGAACTTTAGCATCACTAATGGCAGATGCTAAAACAGAAGTGACTTCAGTTGATCTAGAAAATAAAGAATATATATTTAAAGCAAGTGGTCAAGTATGCTTATTTGATGGTTACTTAAAAGTATATGGTGAATTTGAAGAATCAAAAGATGAAACACTTCCTGATTTAGAAAAATACAAATCTAAAGTATTAATTAGTGATGATGTTAAAAAAATTCAACACTTCACTAAACCAGAACCAAGATATACAGAAGCATCTCTTATCAAAAAACTAGAAGAAGAAGGAGTAGGTAGACCATCTACTTATGCAACAGTTATTAAAATTAATATTGATAGAGAATATGTAATAAGAGAAGACAAAAAATTTGTTCCAACTGCTTTAGGTTTTGAAGTAAATGATTTACTAGCTAAATACTTTAATGATGTAATTAATGTTAAATATACTTCAAACATGGAAACAGATTTAGATAAAATAGCAGAAGATAAAGTTGAAAAATTTGATGTATTAAAAACATTCTATTTTGATAAATGGTTAGGATTATTAGATAATATTAAAAATAATGCTCCTAAAAAAACTTTAGAAGAAACCGGTGAAATGTGTCCTCTTTGTGGAAGTCCACTAGTTGTAAGAAAAGGAAAATATGGAAAATTTGTTGCATGTTCAAATTATCCTACATGTAAACATATCAAAAAGGAAGAAAAAGAAGTTGTAGTAGTAGGTAAGTGTCCAGACTGTGGTGGTAACCTAGTTGAAAGACAAGCAAAAAAAGGAAAAAATAGAGGGAATGTATTCTACGCATGTAGTAACTTCCCAAAATGTAAATACACAACTTCAGAAAAACCAAACGAAGAATAGATACGCATGCCGCGTATCTTTTTATATAAATCAAGTGTTTGTATTTGACAGCAAAAAGTTAAATTTTCCCCTAAAAATAGTAAAAAAACACTAATTTACTTGCAATTTCAATTAGTTATGCTACAATTAATATGTAAGCATCGTATCAAATCATAGATATGATGATTATTAAAAAAATGGGAGGTAATTTACGATGAGTAAAACTGAATTAGTAGAATTCGTTGCTGCTAAAGCCGGATTAACTAAAGCTGATGCTTTAAGAGCATTAGATGCTACAATCGAAGGAATCACAGCTGGACTTAAAAAAGAAGGTAAAGTTGCATTAGTAGGGTTTGGAACATTCGCTGCTAAAACTAGACCTGCTAGAGAAGGAATCAATCCTTTAACTAAAGAACCAATCAAAATTTCTGAAAAGGTTGTTGCTTCATTTAAAGCTGGAAGTAAATTAAAAGACGCTTTAAATTAATAAAAAAGCTATGAAAATAGCTTTTTTTATTTTGACTATTAATTGATAATGTGCTAATATCATAATAGGAGGCTAGAAGGATGAAAAGGAATTTAAAATTATCTCTTTTATCAATAATAGTAATGCTTTTATTTATAACAAATGTAAATGCAGCATACTATAATAATTATAATTCGACAGTTAATTATGCTAATGTATATATATCAAAATTTACAAAACATCAATATTATATAGATCGAGATACAACTCTTCCATATCAATACGATGGAACAACACTGTCAGTTAATTCAAAATTTAAGACAGGAGGTTTAATTAACAAAGCAGAATTTGATATTGCCGGTGCGATGAGTTCATACTTATTTAACGGAAGCAAATTCTTCACAATGACAGAAGCAAGTTCTAAAGTGTATAGTATCAATAATACTGGACCAGAACTAGTATCTTTAACATCAACTAGTGGAGCAAGACCTACTAATTATATTCAAAAAGATGTTAATGTTACTGGATCAGGTACATATGTTGATCCTTGGATTTTTGCAGATAAATATGAATTAAAAGTATCTACAAATGAACCAACTCATAGTACTGTTACACCAGCAGAACAATTCGTAACAAATGGAAATAGTGCTCAAGTAACATTTACAGTTGATAATGAATATGAATATGATACCAATACATGTGGTGGTACAGTATCTGGAAATACTATGACAATTAGTAATGTTACTGCAGATAAAGATTGTGAAATAAGATTTAAACATAAAAAATATATTATTTCATATGACCCAGCAGGTGGAAGTGCTTGTGCTTCAGTAGAAGTAACACCTCAAACTGCAATAGGTACATTATGTAATTCAACTAGAACAGGACACACATTAAATGGTTGGTATACAGCAACAAGTGGTGGAACAAAAGTTACAGCATCAACAATTCCAACATCAAATATGACATTGTATGCTCACTGGAGCCCAACTGTGTATACAGTTACATATAATTTAAATGGTGGAACAGGATCTAGTTGTACAAATAAAACAATAACATATGGTGCTGAATATGGAACACTTTGTACTCCAACAAAAACAGGAAATACTTTTGGCGGTTGGTATAGTGATTCAGCTTTAACAAATAAAGTAACATCAACAACATTAGTGTCTACAACATCAAATGTTAATTTATATGCAAAATGGACACCTAATACATATACAATTACATACAACACAAATGGTGGGGGAAGTGGATGTACTTCTACTAAATCAGTAACATATGGTGGGACATATGGAACACTATGTACTCCAACAGCGACAGGAAATTCAAGTTTTAAAGGATGGTATACAGCTGCAAGTGGAGGAACATTAATTACATCAACTTCTACAGTTAATATAACATCAAATACAACACTTTATGCTCAATGGGAATTATCATGTTTCGCATTTACTCCAAGTAGTGGAACAATTACAGATTATTATGATTATTATGGAAACTCAAGTTCAAATGCTGCTTGTCCAAAAGCAGTAACAATTCCTTCATCAATAGGTGGAGTAAATGTTAAAGTAATTGGAACTAATGCATTTAGAAATAAAGGTATTACAAGCGTAACTATCCCAAATACTGTACGTTATATTTATTCATATGCATTTTATAAAAATAATTTAACCTCATTAACTGTACCATCGAGTGTTAATTGGATAGATGGATATGCATTTGCAAATAATAAACTATCATCATTAACATTAAATGAAGGTATAACAAGTATATATTCAAATGCATTTGAAAATAATGCTCTTACAACATTAAAAATGCCATCATCATTAACTTATATAGGTTATAAGGCATTTAAGAGTAATCAAATAAGTTCGATAACAATGAACTCAACAATTGAACAAATAGATGAATTAGCATTCTTTAGAAATAAATTGACATCAGTTACAATTCCTTCTAGTGTAACATTCCTAGGTGGTGGAGCATTTAACGATAATCAATTACCAGCTAATCAAGCATTATTCTATGCAAGAAAAACAGATGGAACAGAAGACAAAACTACAGTAGTAAGTTATGGTGGTGCAATAAGAACTGGTCTTTCGGTACCAGCAGGAGTAACGACACTAGGAAGATATGCTTATTATTGTAATGATATAACTACACTTACTTTAACAAGTGGAATTGTTGATATTCAATATTATGCCCTAGGATTTAACGATATGAAAAATATAGTAATTCCAAATACAGTAAAAACTATAGGAAATTATGCTGTACAAGGAAACTGGGCAACAAGTATAACAATCCCAACTAGTGTAACATCAATTGGAGCTGGAGCATTTAATGCAAATAGAGATCCAAACAATCCATTTATCTATAAGAGAAATAGTGATGGAACAGAAGATAAAACTACAATTGTAAGTTATAAAAACTCAGGTGGAGAAAATAGCGGATTAAATATTACAATTCCAGCAGGAGTTACTAAAATCGGAACACATGCATTCTTTAATGATTATATTGGAACAGTTACTTTCCCAGAAGGTCTTAAAACAATTGAAAGTTATGCATTTAAATACTGTGTATTAAGTGGTACTGTAACTATACCAAGCAGCGTAACATCAATTGGAGCTGGTGCATTTGCTAAAGGTGAATACCCATCAGTAACTGGTAACAGTATATTAAAAGGTAATTATGCATTAAATAAAATTGTAAATAAAACAGGAAAAGCATTCCAATGGGATTACATAATAAATTATGATTTACCAGATTATACATTAAATACTGCAAGTACAGTTACAACAACAATAACAAGCCCTTATGGAAACGTTACAATAACTCAATAATTTAAATATTAAAAGTGATTGTTAAAATCACTTTTTTTATGCTATAATTTAGTTATGAAAGAGATAATGGAAAAACTGAAAGAAAATGGGTTTGAATCGTTTATAGTAGGAGGGTATGTAAGAGATTATATACTAGGGCTTACTAATTTTGATATTGATATTTGTACAAGTGCTAAAATAGAAGATATTGAAAGAATATTTAATGGAAGAGGAGTTTCAAATAGAGAATATTATAGTTATCATATTGAAGATGATCCATATAACTATGATATTACTTCTTATCGTGAAGAATTAGAATATAAGAAAAATAAACCAGTACGTATTAAACCAGCTAAAACATTTAGACAAGATCTTTTAAGAAGAGATTTTACTATAAATACATTAGCTATAGATATTAATGGTAAATTAGTTGATAGATTATATTCTAAAAAAGACTTAGATAATAAACTTATCAAAGTAGTAGGTAAAACAAATAAAAAGTTTGAAGAAGATAAAACAAGAATTATGAGAGCCATAAGATTTTATTCTACTTTAGAATTTGATTTAGACATAGAAATTAAGTCATTTCTAAAAGAAAAAGCTCATTTATTAAATGATATACCTAAAGAATATAAACGTAAAGAAATAGATAAGATATTTGATTCTAAAGCACATAATAGATTCTTTGCTTTAGTAAAAGCATATAACCTAGAAAAATATCTAAATATTAAAGTAAACTATAATGTAAAAGATTCATATGATAAATATGGTGTATATAGTCAAATAGAAACAGATTTACCTTTTTCCCCAAAATGATAACTAAGCTTAAACCGAAGTAATAATATAATAGATAAACAAGTATTTAAAATATCTGATATTTATAAATATGATGACATAGTAGTAAATAACATATCATGGATTCTTAATTTAGATAAAGAAATAAATGCTGTAAAAGAACTAAATGAATTAAATAGTATAATAGAAATTGATATTTCTATAGAAGATTTGTTAAAATATATAAATGTCAAAGACATTAAAAAAGTATATAAAGACATAGAAAGAAAAATCATGATTGGAGAACTTATTAACGAAAAGTCATACATCATTGATTATTTAGAGGGAGAAAAGTAGTATGAGTGATTTAAGAAATATTTTTGCAAGTAAAGATTTTATAATTAACGCTAATATAGTTAAATGTATTAGTGAAATAGACATAACATTAGAAGAATTCTTATTAATTTTATACTTCATAAATGTTTCTTATGATTTAAACTCAAATGATATAAAAGAGAAACTAGGATTTGATGAAGAAAAATTGTTTAATACATTCAATAGTTTAATAAATAAAAAATACTTAGAAATGGTAGTAGAAAATAATAATGGTCAAATCACAGAAAAAATTAAATTAGATCCATTCTATGATAGACTTGCTCTTAATAAAAAAACAGAGAGTAGTAGTATAGATATATTTGCAATATTTGAAAGTGAGTTAGGAAGAACATTATCTTCATTTGAATACGAAATGATTAATAAATGGATAGAAAATGGTGTTAAAGAAGAAATGATAAAAGAAGCTCTTAAAGAAGCGATTCTAAATGGAGTAAGGAATTTCAAATACATAGATAAAATAATCTATGAATGGTCTAAAAATGGTATTAAAAAGAAAGTTAAAGAAGAACGTCCACAAGAAGATATGTTTGATTATGATTGGCTAGATGAAAATGAATAAAGATATAATAAAAAAATACTTTAATGAATTATATGAAAATGCTACTTGTGAACTAAAATATACAAAAGATTATGAATTATTATTATCAGTAATGTTATCTGCTCAAACAACAGATAAAAGTGTAAATATAGTTACTGAAAAATTATATGAGAAATATGATACATTAGAAAAATTAAATAATTTAACTATTCCTGAAATAGAAAGTTATATAAGAAGAATAGGGTTTTATAAAGTAAAAGCTAAAAACTTTAAAGGTATAACAAGTAAATTAATAGAGATAGGCTATGTCCCAAATGATAGAGATTATTTAGAAAGCTTACCAGGAGTAGGCAGAAAAACAGCAAGTGTTGTTTTAGGACTATTATTTAATGAACCATCATTCGCAGTAGATACACATGTATTTAGAGTTTCTAAAAGACTTAAAATAACGACTTTAAAAGACGATATTTTAAAAACTGAGAAGAAACTAAAGAAATACTTCAATAAAGAAGATTGGGTCAAAATAAACTCCCAAATGGTCTTATTTGGAAGATATAATTGTACAGCAAGAAATCCAAAGTGTGAAACTTGTAAATTAAAACATATTTGTAGAAAACAAAAAACTCAAGATTAATTCTTGAGTTTTTATATTTATTGATTAACTGCAACAGTTTGAGTAAACGTTCTACTTACAGTAGCACTTCCCATATAACTAAATGATACTTCATATTTAATATTATAAGTACCAGAACTATTAGTTATTTCATCAGGACTTAAATTAACACTACTACCATCCTTAGAAATAGAAGTACATATAACACTTAAATTAGATACACCACTTTTAATTTCTTCACCATTTAATGTAATAGATTCAACATTACTTGTATTAAGTTCTTTATATTTATCTCCAACTTTTAATACCATAGTAAGTCCATTCATACTTACATTATAATTTTCTTCAACAGAAGTAGAGAACTGAGCACTAACTCCAGAAGAAGCATTAGACTTAAATAATTTATAAGCACTCTTAACTATAACACCATCATATATTCCAGTATATTGACTTAAATCAATAGAATAATTAGTTTGATCAGTCCATCCTACATAAGTAGAAGTAGTACCAGAAGTTAAATAAATATCAAATCCAAAAGTACCAATATTTTTATTATTATATTTAATTCTATCTTTTAAGAAATCTTCAGCCCAAATACTATATCCATTATTAAAGTATTCAGTTAAGTATTCATTATCTATAGCACTAGGAATACCAGGAGTACTCCAACTTAAATTAACCATATTATTATTTAAATTATAAACTAAGTTAGTTGGATTATTTAAAGTACTAAATCTTGTAGATGTTTCAGATGGTTCAGTACCACGAACAAACATAAAACTTCCAACTAATTTACTTGGTGTATTACTACTAGGTTTTTGAGCAGGTATAGTTTCTAATTCAACTTTAGTAGTAACTAAACCACCAGGACTCTTGAATGTTGAATTCTTTTCATATATACCTTTAGCTAACTTAGCTTGTATTTTAACTCTTTCACTAGTTGCATGACCATTTAATAAATAATGTTTCTTTTTAACAGCATCTGATGTAAGACCACCAGTATATCCATACCATATAGCCATAGCATAATCAGGAGTATAACTACTAGTCCATGAATCAGGAATAACAGAACTTGAAAGTCCAAATTTATCTAATTGATTATCATCATAAGAAGTAGTACCTGTTTTAGTAGCAATTTGAGTTCCAGATACACTTACACTAGAACTAGTTGCGCTTCTAAGTATTGATGTAATCATATAAGCAGTAGTTGCTTTCATAACACGTTTCTTACTTATATCTTGTACATATTCTTCTTCAGTTTCTCTATATACTAATTTAGTAAATGAATATGGTTCAGTATAATAACCACCATTTCCAAATGCAGCATAAGCAGCAGCAAGTTGAACAGGACTAACACCATTAAATGCACCAATTGAATATGATTGAGGTAAAGTTCCAACAGAACTTAAGTCAATTCCTAAATTAGCAGCAAATTCTATTTTTTGATCATTACTTGTCATATTAAATGCTTGTAAAGCACATGTATTAATAGATTTTCTTAAACAATCTTTCATTGTCATAAATCCACTATATGAATTATTAAAGTTTCTCATGTACCCACTACCATAAGGAGTCTTTTCATCAATAAAAGGTCCATATGTAGAAAGGTTTTCATATTCTATAGCAGGTCCATAATCAAGTATAGGTTTAATAGTTGATCCTGGCATACGTTTCATTTGACCCCAGAATGTAGCAACATTTAATGTCATCGCACTAGTTTTCTTACGACCAGCACCAACAGCTACTATAGCACCGGTATCATTATCTATAACACCAACACCAACTTCAATTTTACTATCTTTAAATTTATATGTTTTATAAAAATCATTTATAGCATCTTGTTTCTTAGCAATCATAGTTGTATATATATCCATAGGTACATCATATGGATTATTACCAGTCTTATCAATTACTTCTTGAACAACTGTATCAATAAATCCTTGATATTCATTAATAGATGTACTTCCTTCAGCAAGAAAATCTTTAATTTCTACAGAAGTACCAGCTTTATATTCAGCATCAGATATATAACCATGTCTTTTCATTAAATATAAAACTGTATTTTTTCTTTCATTAGCATCATTAGGATTTACATAAGGATTATAACCATTAGGTGATTGGAACATACCAGCTATCATCGCAGCTTCAACTAAGTTTAAATCTTTAACACTTTTACCAAAATAATATTGACTAGCTTGTTCAACACCATAAATATTACCACCCATACATGGAATATTTACATAGTATTCAATTATTTCTTCTTTTGTAAAATTCTTTTCCATTTTGAATACTGACATATATATATCAGTAAACTTTCTTATAATACCCTGAATACCAGATGATTCAGTACTTGTAAATGCTAACTTAGAAAGTTGCATTGTTAGAGTAGAGGCACCACCACCACCACGACCAAGCACTTGTTGAATAGATGCTTTTAAAAATCTTGGAGCATCAAATCCATTATGTTGAAAGAATCTAGAGTCTTCAGTAGCTATAATAGCATCAACTAAAACTTCAGGTATTTCATCATAAGTAACTTTTTCTCTTTGTTCAGTACCAAGAGTAGCAATTAAATTCTTTTTAGAATCAAATATTCTTGTTACTTCTTTATTAAACATCTTTTGAGTATCAAATTCAGGAGCACTGGTTACTATATAATAACAGAATCCCACACCACCTATAAAACAAAGTAGGGCAAAGAATACAATAACTATAGTTAACCAATACCAAAATCTAAATCTTTTTCTTTTAACTGTTTTAACCTTTTCAGGCTTTTCCCTTTTTTTAGTTCTCTTTTTCACTTTATAACGTTCCATCCTTTCTTGAGTTTGGCGTTTAATCTTTTTAAAATTTATTTTTTTCACAACAATTAATTCTCCTTAAAATAAGCATTATCTACAGCATCTAAATACTTAAGTCTAGGTATATAACTTTCAGATATCTTATACCCAACTTCTTTAAGATAACCATATTCAATTGATTTTCTACTGTTAGAATCAATAAATAAAATCAAATCTTCTCCTTTTAACAAATAAAATTCGTCATTAATCATAATTATTATAAATGCAATACCACCTTGTTTAATAACTTTTCTAATATGATTAATTTGATGATCTTTTATATTTGATAGAGGAAAAGAAGTTTTACTTTTACATTCTTTAGCATCAAATTCAATATATTTTCCTTTATAAATTCCATTGTAATCAAGGGTAGAAATATTAGAGTATACAGCTTTATCTATAACATGACTCCTATTAGTTGGATAACTTACATTAAGTACTTTTATTGGAGTAGGCTTCTTATAAATTAAGCATTTATCTATACTATTATAATATGTGTTTGAATCATTTAGTATATTTTCAAGAAACATACCTCTGTTGCCATAAATAGATTTACTCATAACTTCACCATTTATAATTATACTATATATTATATTTTTTTTCTACAAGATGTATTTATAAATGTAAATTAATTTTTTATATTGATTATTAAAAATATTATGATAAAATTATTATAGAGAAGGTAGAGGTTTTATGAAGAAGAAATATTTAAACATAATTTTAGCATTTGTATTAAGTTTTGGATTTATTTTAAATGTAAATGCAGGTGCTACTGAAGATGCGAAAGCAGCAACAGAAAAATATTGTATTGAAGGAGAACACGCAGGTGGATGTATATATAACGAAAATGATACATTCTATACAAAATCTGGTAATTACACAAACCAAAATCTGGTTTGGTATATGGAAGTAGATGGACTTTCACTTACAAGAGGTTATCAAGCGGCAAATAAAGATGGAAAAATGGTATTTGCTGGATGCTATAAACACCCAAATGGTTTTTTCTTCAAAATGGTAGAACCATCAGGAAATAAATGTAAAGTTACAGCACATGATTTTGTTCCTAACGATGGATTTAAAAGTCCTGCTGGATGGCAAAATTTATGGATATCTAATACATATGATGGAAAAACACCTCTAGGAGCAGATAGTATTTCATTATATGCATGGAAAGCAAAATCTGGTGGAGAATGTCCTTTATATTTTGGATATACAGCAAATACTTCATGGTATACATCAGATAAAAATACATTTGTATTCCATAATAGTTCACAAGGTGTAGACTTAATGACTTGGTCATTCTGGGGTGGAGAAAAATATGTAACAAATCCAGGATGTACAGAAATGAATGAAGCAGCAAAAGCAGAAGCAAAAGAATGCTTTGATGCTGCTGCAGAAAAAATAGAAAAGAAATCTTGTCCAACAGATTTAACAAATTTAGCTAATTTAGCAACAGAACTTCAAAAATATCAAGATGATTGTGAAAGTGAACTTGCAACACTTCACTCAAAAGGATTACTAGAAAGAGATGCTGAAGAATTTAAAACACAATTAACTGAAAAAGTAGAAGCTAAAATAAATGAATGTTATTATGGTAGATGTAATGTTACAACAGATGAACAATCAAAAATCAAAACAGAACAAGCTAAATCAGCAAATAATAAATGTAAAGATGGATGTTCAGATGCAACAGATACAGCATGCATGGATTGCTTAAAGAAAGTATATAAAGATGCTGGATTAAATGATACTAAAATTGCTTGTATGCTTGGAATAGAAGAAGAAAAAGAAGCAGTTGAAGATGGAACAGCAGATGAAATCGATCAACAATTCGATGATAAAGTAGAAGAAACATTAGAAGATAATAGATTACAAATGGAAGAAATGGCTAATTTCCAATTCGAAGCTGATTTACCTGAATTTGGATTTGGTGAAGAAGGAAGTACATGTTATGATCTTCTTGGAGAAAATTTAACAAAAATAGTTAATTTAGGTATTACCGCAGTAAGAATAGCTGGAGCAATAATAGCTATAGTAAACGGAATGATTACATTAATACCACCAATCGTAAGTAAAGATGCAGATGCTCTTAAGAAAGCTGGAAATAAGTGTATTCGACTTGGAATTATCTTATTAGCAATCGGAGTATTCCCAACATTAGTAACTATAATTGGTAGATTATTCGGATACGATTTAAGTTGTATTGTTTAATAAAAATACATAAAAAGAGTTAATTTTTCGATTAACTCTTTATTTTTTTTTATAAATATGATATAATATGTTCACTTAAAGGGGGAAGGATTGTTGTGAGAAAATATGTAATATTTCTTATAATTTTGTTATTTTTCGGAATACAAAAGGTAGAAGCAAAGACAATCGATGTTAATTTAAGTGATACAATGACTATAGCTGCTTATGATTTACCAGAATTTGGTTTCGGAGAATACGGTCAAACATGCTATGAATTAGTAGGGGAAAATTTATCAAAAGTTATTAAACTATTTGTTAATGGAATACAACTAGTTGCTGCAATAATAGCGCTAGTAAATGGTATATTAATAGTTATGCCAGTACTTATAGCTAAAGATGCAGGAGCACTTAATAAAGCTATATCAAAATGTATTAAAATGGGTATAGTATTATTAGTAATCGGAGTATTCCCAACATTAGTTAGTGTTTGTGGTAAGTTATTCGGATACGATTTAACTTGTATATTTTAGAAAATAAATGAAAAAAGAGACAAAAATCTCTTTTTTTTTATTGGTTTTTATGTTAAAATAAATTGGCTTTAAGAAAAAAGACATGTTTATTGATTTAACACTCTAGTGCTTAAATTAATATTTAGGTGAGATGTTAAAAAAGAGATAAACAGAAGAAATAACGAAGGAGGAAAGAGATTATGGCAGTAATTGCAAAAAGTTACTTATTAGAAGCAGGAGTTCATTTTGGACACCAAGCTAAAAGATGGAATCCTAAAATGAAGGAATACATCTTTACAGCAAGAGATGACATTCATATTATCGATTTACAAAAAACTGTTGAAAAAATTGAAGAAGCTTACGCTGAACTTCTTAAAGCATGCGAAAACGGTGGTAAGGTTCTATTTGTTGGTACTAAAAAACAAGCTAAAGAAGCTAGTGTTGAAGAAGCAACAAGATGTAATAGTTTTTATGTAACAGAAAGATGGTTAGGAGGAACATTAACAAACTTCAGAACTATCAAAGAAAGAATCAAAAGATTAACTGAAATCGAAAATATGGAAAAGGATGGTAAATTCGAGTTATTACCTAAAAAAGAAGTTGCTAAAATTCAAAAAGAATATGAAAAATTAAATAAACTTCTTTGTGGTGTAAGAACTATGGATCGTTTACCAAAAGCTATTATAGTAGTTGATCCTAGAGTAGAAATCAATGCTATTCGTGAAGCTAGAAAATTACATATTCCAGTATTTGGAATTGTAGATACTAACTGTGATCCAGATGATGTAGACTTCCCAATTCCAGCAAATGATGACGCTGTTAGAAGTGTTAAAGTTGTTTTAGGTGTTTTAGCAAACGCAGTTTGTGAAGCAAATGGAATTAATAATATGGTTGACTACGTTTCAGAAGATGAAAACAGTGGTAAAGGCAAAGATATCAAAGTAGAAACTAAAGTAGTTGAACTTGATAAATTTGAAGAAACAAAAGAAGTTGAAACTAAAGAAGTTGAAACTGTAGATTATGCTTCTATGACAGTTAGCGAACTAAAAAAGATTGCTAAAGAAAAAGGAATCGCAGGATATTCTACAATGAAAAAAGATGAATTAGTTTCATCATTAAATTAGGAGGATTAATTATGGATATTAGTGCAAGTATGGTTAAAGACTTAAGAGAAAAAACTGGTGCAGGAATGATGGATTGCAAAAAAGCATTAGTTGAAACTAATGGGGATATGGATAAAGCAATCGATTACTTAAGAGAAAAAGGGATTTCTAAAGCTGCTAAAAAAGCTGAAAGAATCGCTGCAGAAGGTTTATCTAATATTTACATAAATGGTAATAAAGCAGTAGTAGTTGAATTAAACTCAGAAACTGACTTTGTTGCTAAAAACTCAGAATTTAAAGAATTATTAGACAAAATAGGAAATGCTATTTTAGATAATAATTGTGAAGATATGGAAAGTGCTCTAAATGCTAAAAGTGGAGACGAAACAGTTAATGAATTAATCGTTAATGCTACAGCTAAAATTGGAGAAAAAATATCTTTAAGAAGATTTGAAATCGTTACTAAGGAAGACGATGAAGTATTCGGTTCATATTTACATATGGGTGGAAAAATTTCATCATTAACTGTAGTTAAAGGTGATAATGAAGACGTAGCTCGTGATGTAGCAATGCAAGCAGCAGCTATGAGACCGTTATATGTTAATGTAGCTAGCGTACCAGAAGCTGACTTAGAACATGAAAAATCAGTTATTAAAGAACAAGTTATCAATGAAGGTAAAAAACCTGAATTTGCTGATAAAATTGTAGAAGGTAGAATTAATAAATTCTATGAAGAAACAGTTTTAGAAGAACAATCATTTATTAAAGACTCTGGTGTTAAAGTTAGAGAATACTTAGCTAATAATAATTGTTCATTAGTTAAACTTGTTAAATACGAAGTTGGTGAAGGAATGGAAAAAAGAAACGATGACTTCGCAGCTGAAGTAATGAATCAAATAAAATAAGCAGAAATGCTTATTTTTTTGTTTATATGTATGTTATTATAAATATGGAGTTAATTATGAAAGAATTTTTACATAAAAACAAATATATTATAATAACATTTTTAATTGTATTACTTTTATTATTAATAATAAGTATTTCACAAGGTTTATATCCTTTTGGAGATAATTTAATATATATATGTGACTTAGAACATCAATATAATGCATTTTTAAGTGAATTATCATTTAGATTAACAAATAGTAGAAGTCTAATATATTCGTTTAATATATCACAAGGAATACCTTTTTATAGAAC
>JAZSKU010000020.1:0-4219 GCA_045535005.1 Bacilli bacterium | reverse complement strand
TGACTTATATTGGTACTAAAAAGAAGAATATAGCTATGCTTATATTAGGTATATTTACATATAATGTATTTTCAATAACTAATATGATTCTCTTTATAAGAATAATGTATATAAATGCATTCTTTATTCTTATTGGAATATCTTTAATAATATTAAGTGCATTAAATTTAGGAATATTGACAAAAAACAAATAAATTGTGCTATAATATCACCGAAAGGTGATATTATGAAATACATAGGTACAAGAATTATGTATAGAAATGATATCACACTTTGTTAGTCCTTTTAGACGCAAGTGTGATTTTTTTTACATGCAACAAAAAAGGAGAAAATTATGATAGAAATAAGTTTAAATAAAATAAATAAAAGCTTCGGCTTTGAAGAAGTATTAAAAGACTTCTCACTAGAATTAAAAACAAATGATAAAGTAGCCTTAATAGGCCCAAATGGTTGTGGAAAAACAACTATATTAAGAATAATAATGGGTATCGAAACACAAGATAGCGGTACTATTAATACAAAAAAAGATTCAAAGATAGGTTATTTATGTCAAATACCATCAAAAGAAAAAGAAAATATTAAAGCAGAAGAAGTATTCTTAAGAGGAGTACAAGATCTAATTGAATTAGATAAAAAAATAAATACTTTTGTAGAAGATATGTCTTCAAATAAAAAAGATATAAATACACTATCTAAATTACAAGAAGAATTTAGAATTAAAGAAGGTTATAAACTAAACGAAAAAATAAATAGAATAAAACATGGTTTTAAACTAACAGAAGAACTATTAAACACTGAATATAATAAATTAAGTGGTGGTGAAAAAACACTAATTAATTTAGCTTCTTTAATATTATCTGAACCAGATATATTACTTTTAGATGAACCAACAAACAATTTAGATATAGACACTTTAGAATGGTTTGAAGAATATCTAAAAGAATATAAAGGCGCTATATTAATTGTTAGTCACGATAGATACTTTTTAGATAATGTTGTTAATAAGATAATAGCTATAGAAAAAGGTACATCAGAAATATATCATGGTAACTATAGTTATTATTTAAAAGAATCAGAAAAAAGATTAATGTTAGAATTCCAAAACTATAAAAATCAACAAAAACAAATAAAAGCAATTGAAGAAACAATAAAAAGATTAAAAGAATGGGGAAGACAAGGAGATAACCCAATATTCTTTAGAAGAGCAGCTTCGATGCAAAAAAGATTAGACAAGATGGAAAAAATTGATAAACCAAAAGAAAAGAAAGATTTACCAATTAAACTAACTACTAACAACAGAAGTGGAAATGAAGTATTAATTATTAAAGATTTAGATCTAAAAATCGCATCAAAAGAGTTATTAACAAAGTCAAATATGAATATTTACTATCAAGACAGAATATGTCTAATGGGTAAAAATGGTTCTGGAAAAACAACTCTAATAAAAAATATTTTAAATAATACACATGATAATATTAAAATAGGTACAAATATTAATATAGGTTATATTCCGCAAGAAATTAGATTTGACAATGAAGAGTTAACAATCTATGAACACATGAGAAAAATATATGTTGGATCAGAATCAGAACTGAGAAGTAAATTATATAGATTCTATTTTGGTGATGAAACAATAACAAAGAAATTAAAAACTCTAAGTGGTGGAGAAAAGGTAAGAATAAAACTTTTAGAACTAATTTTAAAAAATGCTAATCTATTAATATTAGATGAACCAACAAACCATATTGATATAGATACTAAAGAAATATTAGAAGAATCTCTTCTTAATTATGAAGGTACAATATTATTCATATCACACGATAGATATTTTATTAATAAAATAGCCACTCGTATAGTAAGAATAGAAAATAAAAAACTAGTTACTTATGAAGGAAACTATGACTCTATTAAAGATAAAGATATAAAAGAAGAAATAATTGTAAAACCAAAAGAAACAGTTAAACTAAAAGGTAGTAATAGATTAAATGAATTTATCAAAGACGCTAAAATAGAAGAAGAAACAATAGGTTGCTCTAATACAAATGTATATAGAATACAAAAGAAAAGTAAAGTATTTTATCTTAAAGTAGCTGAACACTTATCACAAGAATCAATAAGACTTGATTATTTACAAGATAAAATTCTTGTTCCAGAAAAAATCTTCTATGAAAAATATAATGGTAAATCATATATATTAACAAAAGCACTTAAAGGAAAAATGCTATGTGATGAATATTATAAAAATAATCCATTAGAGGGTATAAAAATAATAATAGAGGCATTTAATAACTTATATAATATAGATTATAGTGATTGTGTTATTGATGAAACTATAGATACTAAAATAAAAAGAATAGAAGATAATTTTAATAATATAAAAGAAGAAAATATCAAAAAAGAAATATTAGATAGATTCCATACAAAAGAAAATATATTAAAATATCTTAAAGGAAACAAACCAAAACAAATAATAGGTTTTACTCACGGAGATATGTCTCTTCCAAATATATTTGCTGATAATAATAAATTTAGTGGATTATTAGATGTAGACGAATGTGGAATTTCTGATATATATTTTGATTTAGTTATATGTGAAATCTCTATAGAAAGAAACTATGGTAAAGAATATATAGATGTATTCTATGATGAACTTGGAATTGAAAAAGATGAATTCAAGAGTGACTATTATAGAGTTTTAATGAGTTTATAACAAAATAAAAACTTCTCAAATGAGAAGTTTTTTTAATTTATTTATTTTTTGGTTTCATCCAATTCTTACCATCAGTAACTCTAGCTACTAACATACTACTTGCTGAGTCACCAACAACATTTAACATAGTTGCAGGTGGATCAATAATAGTTGCAATAATTGTTAACATAGGAAGAGCTGCTACTGGGAATCCTAGTGTAGTAATAATTAACATTTCAGATATAGTACCACCACCAATTGGTACAGCAGTTACTAATAATGTAGCAAGTAATGCAACACCTAATATAGTGAACATAGATATATCAGCATTAAATAAGTACACAAGGAACATTATTTTAAATACACTACCTATAATAGAACCGTCTTTATGGAAACTTGTTCCTAGTGGAATAGTAGTATCAGCAACATCATCAGGTACACCAATGTTTTTAGCACAAGTAGTGTTAACTGGTATAGATGCAGCAGATGAACAAGTAGCTAAAGAAGTTAATGTAGCAGGTAATATATTTTTCCAATAACTAATAAATCCTTCTTTTCCAGCTGCAATAAATGCATATAGAGAATAGAATATAAAGTAGAATAACACAGCAGTTACAGTATAAATAATAAATGTTTTACCATAACCAAGAGCTATCTCTCCACCAAAAGTACCAACTAAAGATGCAAAATAACATCCAAGTCCAATTGGTGCATAGTACATAATTAATTTAATAAATGATTGTACTACCTCATTCGCACTCTCAAGTACATCTAAGAATTTTTCTCCCTTTCCTTTAGACATATTAATTGCAACACCGATTAAAATAGAAAATACAATTAAAGCAATCATATTATCTCTAGTTAACAAACTAGAAAAATCTCCAACACTAATAGTATCAATAGTTCTTTCTAAGAAATTAACACTTTCCTCAGTTGCAACTTCACCACTATTAAGAACTTCTTTAATAGCATCTGCATTCTCAACATCAACTAATTTAAATACTTTAGTTACACCAAGTCCAACTAAAACACTAATTAATGAAGTAACAACAAATACACCAACAATAGTTCCTAATATCTTTCCAATTCTCTTAGGTTGTTTCATCTTACCAATAGAAGTACTTATAGTTAAGAAAATTAATGGAACAATAATAACTAATAATAAATTTAAGAATAAATCTCCAAATGGAGTTAATACACTAGCTTCTTCGCCAAAAATAAGACCAACTATAGTACCAATGATAATCGCACCTAATAAAATTAAAGTTGATTTATAATTTTTTATGAATTTTTTCATAAAAACACTCCTTTCACTATTAATTATATAGATTTAATAAGAAAAAATAAATATATAAGACTCCACATATAATCCACAAATATGATATAATTTAAACATGACAAAGAATTATATAAAAATGAATGACAACAAAAACTATTTATCATTAGGTAATATAATAAATGTAATTAAGAATATATCTAATAATAAAACAAATGCTATGCAAACAGAAGTATTCTGTTCTATTTTTGGTA
>JAZSKU010000073.1:0-7428 GCA_045535005.1 Bacilli bacterium | reverse complement strand
TTTATTTAAACTATCTTCAAATCTCCATAATTCTTTTGATGGTCCTCTTCCATATGTTGGTGGGTCCATTATGATTGCATCATATTTGTTTCCTCTTCTTTTTTCTCTTTCAACAAATTTTAAACAATCATCGCATATATATCTTATTTTATTATTTTCTACGCCTGTAAGTTTAGCATTTTCTTTTGCCCATTCATTCATTCCTTGTGAAGCATCAACATGAACTACTTCTACTGCGCCTGCATATGATGCGGCGATTGTTGCTGCTCCAGTGTATGCAAATAAGTTTAATACTTTAATTGGTCTATTAGCATTACTTATTTTATCTATTATGAAATCCCAGTTAATAGCTTGTTCTGGAAATAATCCTGTATGTTTAAAGCCAGTTGGACTAACCTTTAGTTTTAAATCTCTATAATTAATAGTCCAATATTCTGGGAATTTTTTTAATTTTTCCCACTCTCCACCGCCTTTATCACTTCTATGATAAACAGCATCTATCTTATTCCAATCATCAATATCTTTATGAAGCCATAATGCCCATGGATCAGGTCTTCTTAATATAACATTTCCCCATCTTTCAAGTTTTTCTCCATTACCAGCATCAATACATTCATAATCTTTCCAATTTTTACTAACAAGCATGTAATCACTTCCTAACTAGCTCAATATTATAACATAATTATATCATATTTAATAATATACTTTAGTTAATATAGATTTATTTACACAAAAAAAACAAAAATAATTTATTTTTGTTTAATTTTCTTTACTACTAATATTACTGTAGTTATTACCACTAATAGAACTATTATTCCAACAAATGGAACAAATAAATTAGCATCTGAAGATCCTGCCATTACATCACTCCTATTCTAAGATGATTTTATCACATAAATATTATTTTTTAAATTATTTTGTGTAAATATTGTTAAGTTTTTGTTTTATTCTTTTTTATTTTTAATATTTATTATATACTTTAATTATAAAATAGGAGCGAGATTATGAAATGTCCATATTGTAATGGTGATACTGATTTAAGCAAATCTTTTTGTATTAATTGTGGAGCGCCACTAAAAAATAATAATGTTAATAACGTTAATACTTCGGGAGTTAATACCAATGTTAATAATAATGTTAATCCTCAAGTAACACCAAATGTTGTTACTGGTGATACTATGTATGAAGATGCATTTATGGGACCTAAAGCTAATGACTTTAGAAATGGCAAGTTTAATCCTTTTGCTTTCTTATTTGGTGTATTTTATTTAGCTTATAGAAAGATGTATTTATATGCTGTATTATATTCTGTTATTGTGTTTTCAATTGAATTTATATTACCTGAGGATGTTAGTTTAGGTTCTTTATATTCAATAATACTTGGACTTGTTATTAATAAGATTTATTTGTCTTTTGTTAAAAAGAAAGTTGAGAAGATTAAGAATACTTCACCTAGTACATCTCCTCAAGAAATTTCACAAGAATGTGCTAGAAAAGGTGGAACTAGTGTTGGAGCAGTTGTTGTATCTATAATATTATATATTGTATTTATGATAGGACTTGTAATATTAATTTTCTTTGTATTTGCGGTAGATATGCTTAATGAATATGAAGATAAATATGGATCAAATTATACTTTTGTTGAAAATTTATATATACCACTTCCAGAAGGAATGGTTCAATCTGATACTTCTAGTTATTATGAAGAATTACATTCTATAAATAATGAAACAGATAACTGTAGTATATTAGTTAAATATGATAGTAATAATTTTAATACTGAACAAGAATATTTAGATAGTGTTAAATTTAAAAGTGGTTTAAATAGTAATTATGAAACTAAAAATATTAATAATAGATCTTGGGTTTATCTAGATGAAAGTGATAATACTTTAATGCATCACTATGTAATTAAAGAAGACGATGGATATTATTATGTTAGATTTATTAGTTCTATATATGGTAATTCATGTAAGGAATTAAATGATAATATTCAAAGTAAAATGACTATAGAAGAAGAAATTGAACTTTAGTAAGTTCAGTTTTTTTATGTTATAATTGATTTGGTGATTTAGATGATTAATATTAAAAATAATGTTATAGATAAAATAAATGGATGGAATAAGGATAATATACATATAGTAACTGATTTTGATAGAACTATTACTGTTGGAAATAGTGATAGTTCATGGAGTATTTTATCTAAGAGTGAAGAAGTTCCTAAAGAATATGTTAGTGAAAGACAAGAATTATATTCTTACTATAGGCCAATTGAAATAGATGAGAATACGGACTATGACACTAAAAATCAACATATGATTGATTGGTGGAATAAACATATTAATTTATTTATTAAATATAAAATGAAAGAAGAAGTTATTAACAATGCAGCTAATAATTTAAGAGTTATGTGTTTTAGAGATGGAGCACAAGAATTCTTAAAAAGTATGCATGATAAAGGTATTCCAGTAATTATTATATCTGCTGGTATTGGTAACTTTATTAAACAATTCTTAATTAAAAATAATTGTGATTTTGATAATATTTATATTGTTGCGAATTTCATTAAATTTGAAGATGGTGTTGCTGTTGGTATTTCTGATAATGTTATACATGCTTTAAATAAAAATGAAGTGTCTTTACCTGATAATATTAAAGAATTACTTGTTGATAGAAATAATATTATATTACTAGGTGATGCGATTAGTGATATTAAGATGGTAAGTGAAAATAAGAAAAATGATGCTTTAAAGATTGGATTCTTAGAAGAAAATATTGATGAAAATTATAAATATTATGATGAAGCATTTGATATAGTGTGTACTAATAATACTGGATATGATGAATTACTTAAAGAATTTAATAAATACATAAATTAAAAATAACCAATTTCTTGGTTATTTTTTTATATACTTCTAATTGAATCAACAGGTTTTTTCTTAGCTGCTTTATATACTGGTAAGTATGTAGCAATAATTGTTGTTAAGAATGCTACTACTATTAGAATTACTATTGAAGGTACTCCAAATACGAATAAGTTAATATTAGTAAATGTAGCTAATTCTGTATTTAATATTCCACATACTACGATACCACCAATTACTGATAATGTTATACATATAAGTGATATAACAAATGTTTCTGATAAGAATATTTTAAATACATCTAAACTTCTAGCACCTACAGCTCTTAATATACCTATTTCTCTTGTTTTATTTGAAATAGATGTTGATATAAAGTTAGATAGTAATAATATAGCGAACACAGCTGTTACTCCACCTACATATAAGAATACTTTTGATAAAGCTTCTACTGTTTCGTTTACAAACATTAATTCTTGAATTATATAATTTGTTAATTCAAATTTGCTTACATCTTCTGATTTTGTAACATAGTTATATAATGAATTAATTGCACTTTCGCTCTTATTGTATTCTAAATATATTGCATCATATTTAGCATTTAATGGTTCTTTGTATTCAGTTGTTGTTTCATTGTATGAATATCCTAAATCAATATATGTATCTTTTATAGTTTTTTCCATTTCTGCTTTAATATTTGTTGTAATTAAAGCTGAGTTATACATTGATTCATTATATATACCAACTATATTAAATTTCTTAGATGAACCATCTATACCTTTAGAATCATATTCATTATATGCCATAAGAGTAGTTGTTTTTAAATGAGTTGATTTAATAAAATTAAGTATTTTAGTTAAATATTTTGTTTCTTCTGCTTGAGTAAGATTTCCTTCTTGTAATTTATCTAGATAAGTACTTATGCAAGTTCTTCCAAGAGGATCATTTATTTGATATTTTTGTTGTTCAGTAAATTTATCATATGTTTCGTTAATAAAATTTCTTACTAAACCTGTACTTACTATTATTTCATTATCTTTTAATCCTTCTGTATCTGAATATACAATGCTAAAATTATTTTTTCCTTTTTCATATGATGTATATTCTACTCTAGGATAATAATCTTTAGATTTATATGCTAATGATTTACCATTTTCTAATATCAACCATATATCGTCAATTGTATGAGTTTTATTATTCATTTTTGATTCTGATATAAAAATTATCTGATATAAACCTTCTCTTAAAGCAGTTTGTAATTTTTCGATTAATTCATAATCTATTTCTGTAATTGTTTTTAAATCTTGTAATTCTGAAGGCAATTCTTCAGTTTGATATATACCTTTAATAGTATAAACAATATTATTTAATTCTAATTTTTTTCCAATTAGATCATTTGTTGATGTAAGATTATATATTTTATCATTTGTTGGATTTTTTAAACCTGATTCTATTAAGCTTTCTGCTAAATAAGAACTAATAACTATTTCATTATCCTTTGTTGGATATTCACCAGTTATATTAGATCTTAATGGATTATCTTCTTCTACATATGCCATACCAATAATAGTAGTGTTATAAAATGATGTAGCGGGAAGTGATTGTTTTTGATTAGAAATTCCATAATAATTATCTTTAATAGCTATTGTTTTTGAACCATATTCTTTTTTGAAGTTTTCATATTCTTCTTCTGTTATCTTAGTTTTCTCATAATATGTATATGTATCTTTTTTTCCACCAGCTTCATAATATATTTCTTTTACTTTTTTTTGTTTTTCTAATCTCATTTGAGAAATATCTGTATTATTTAATGTTTCTTTAAATACTTCTTCTTCGTTATATAACATCATTGTTGATAATAGTCCGAATAAGACAAATGCAAATGAACATAAGAATACTGTTACTAATAGTTTAAATGGTTTTACTTTTAAACTTGATACTCCTATTTTAAATGCATGTCTTAATGGAAGTTTTGATTTTATGAATTGACTATCTTTTTTGTTATATTCTTTTAATTCTATATTTTCGTTATTTGTATCTTTGAATTTTTCTTTATTACCGCTATCGTTAATTTTAACGGCTTTTTTAAACTCTTTTACATCTTTTTGATTATTACATATAATTGCGTTTTTATGATGTTTTATGAAGTCTTTTACTATCTTAAAATCTATTTCTGATAGTTCTTCTCCATCATTAATACATAATATATCTTCTCCGATAACAGATATATTTTTATTTAATTGTTCTTGTTCTTCTTCTGTTTTAGATACATCTGATATAACTTTACCATCTTTTAATTCAATAATTCTATCTCCATAAGTTTCAGCAAAGTCTCTATCATGTGATACGACTATTATTAATTTATCTTTTGATAATTTTTTTAGTGTATCAAATACTTGTTTACCTGTATTTGAGTCTAATGCTCCAGTTGGCTCATCTGCCATAATTATTTCAGGATTCTTAATTAAAGCTCTAGCTATTGCTATTCTTTGTTTTTGTCCTCCTGATAAAGTATTAGGTTTTCTTTTTCCAATACCTTCTAAATCTACTTCTTTAAGTAGATTATTAATAGATTCTGTATCTTTAGATTTGCCTTGTAATTCAAGTGCTAAGGCAATATTATCTTCTACACTAAATTCATTTAATATATTATATTCTTGAAAAATAAAACCTACAAATGTATTTCTATAACTATCAAAGTCAGTTTGAGTAAATTCTTTACTACTTCTACCTTTGATTATGATTTCTCCTTCTGTTACTGAATCTAATCCACCACAAACATTTAATAGTGTTGATTTACCTGAACCACTCTTACCTAAAAGGAATACTAATCCTTTTTCAGGAAACTTAAGTGATACACCATTTAAAGCATGTGTTGGAACACCTTTTTTAGTCTTATATATCTTTTTTAAATCTTTTATTTCTAACATATAGACCTCCTTTTTATAATTTCATTTTACGCGATAATATTATGTTATGTCTATAAATATTTTTCTAAATTTTAATAATTTTTTCATATAAATTTTTATACTCATTTATTGATTTATTTACATCAATTAAATAGTCATTTGTCATCTCATTATCATATGGGTCTAAGTATGTTTTTAAGAGTATCCCACCTAGTGAAATAATAGATTTATTAGAGCCAATATTTTTGGTAGTACAGTCAAGATAGGCTTCTTTTTCATTTAATCTTTGTAATTCAAGAAGTCCTAAATATAATTGTATTTTGTTATATCCTTTTTGTCTTTCTGTAGGTCTTATACAATAACCTATATGAGTTGCTCCATTATCTAAAAAATCTTTTGTTATTTCATATCTAACATTAATCATACCTATTAATTTATTATCATTTTCTCTTATAAAAAAGAATGTTTTAGATGGACATCTATTTATACTATACGCATATTCTTTATTATTTCTTTTCTTTTGTTCTAATAAGCATTCTTCATATGTTAAACCTTCTAAACACTTATCTATACTACCTGTTCCATTTATTTCTGAATTATATTCTACAAATTCATTTAAGAATTCTAATACTTCCTCTTTTCTATTGATATTTGGCTCTTCTAAATAAAATTTTTCCATATTATTCACCTAATCTTATATTAACATATTTTTTTGAATTAAAAAAAGAACTATATAATTAGTTCTTTTTTATGATAATTTTTTAAAAGCTGTTTTATCGGTTTCTTTTATTCTCTTTTTTACTACTACTTGTTTTAATTTTATTCCACAACTTGAACAAAATTCATAACCTTCTTCAATATCACAATTACATTCTGGACATTGATATTTTTGTTTTTTTACTTTTTCCATATTTATTTATCCCCCTTTTAATTGCACATTTTATACCATAAAATAACTTTTTTGTCAAAAACCAACTCTTAAAAATAAATAAAGCCTTACAAAAGTAAGGCTTTAATTTCCTAAACTATATACATAGCTGTTAAGTGTTTGTGCATCTATTTTATCTACTAATTCATATTTATCTATTGCTAAAGATGGGAATTTTTCAAATGTATCTACTATTATATCGTTTCCATCTATGAACTTTGTTCTTAGTGTATTTGTTGATGCACCTTGTTTTTTTATGTTTATTATATCGTATCTATTTTCTTCTATGTTATATGTATATGCTGTAGTATTTTCTGTTAATATGTTTCCCATATAAGATGTTTCTAACTTATAGAAGTTTTGGAATAATTGACTATCATCTAATTCTCCTACTACTGCATATATTTCACCATTAGTATAATAAATTAACCATTCTATATAGTCTTGATATATATATTTATTATCTGTTGTATTTTCTGATTTATATCCATAATATACATATGATGGGTATTTATCGTTTGAATCTTTATTAAAGTCTAAGTGATATATATTATCTCCTTCATTATTGATTCCAAATAACAGATTATCATCTACATATATATTTCTATTTATTAATTCTGTTTTAAAATCATTTACTGTTGGGATATCTTCACTTATTTTTGTATATGAAGTTAGATGATTAAATAATAGTATTATTCCAATTAATAAGATAATTGATAATATTGTTATA
>JAZSKU010000011.1:0-18563 GCA_045535005.1 Bacilli bacterium | reverse complement strand
TTTACATTTTCTTTCTATATTATTAATACCAATATTTTCAATATAATTAATAGCTTCATATAAACCAATTATACCAGCTATATTTAAAGTTCCTGCTTCAAATCTATGTGGAATACTTTCTAATATTATTTCTTCATTATCATAGTTAATATTCATTCCTCCACCATACATATATGGTTTCATCTTCTCTAAATATTTATGTTTTCCATATAATACACCTATTCCAGTAGGACCACACATTTTATGAGCAGAAAAACAGAAAAAATCTATATCTAAATCAACTACATCAGTTTTCAAATAACTTATACTTTGAGCACCATCAACAACAAATAAAATATTATTTTTATGAGCTATCTTACTTATTTCTTTAATATCTCTTTTATCAGAATAAACATTAGTTACATAAGCAAGAGATATAACTTTAGTATTAGAATTAATATTTCTTTTAAGTTCACTTATAGAAAACTTCTTACTTTCTAAAAATACTATTTTTATATCTTTATACATAGATAATATTAACCAAGGTAATATATTTGAAGCGTGTTCACTTTTAGATATTATTACTTCATCCCCATCATTTAAATAATCATAGAAAAATCCAAAAACAACCATATTTAATGAATGAGTAGTATTATTAGTAAATATAATTTCATTTTTATTTTCTGCTCCAATAAAATCTTTTACTTTATCTCTTGTTTTATCAATCATATCATCTACTTTAAAACTAATATCATAATCCCCTCTATGATGATTAGAACTATAATCAAAATAATATTCATTCATTCTATCAATAACACACTTTGGTTTTAAACTAGTCGCACCATTATCAAAATAAACAATATTCTTATTTAACATTGGAAAATCTTTCTTATAATCCATTTTATTCACCCAATATATTTTAATCAAATTAAATATTTATAAATATTACAAACAACTATATTTATTGAAGTAATTATATTTTTTAGATATAATAAACATGGTGAAGAAAAATGGATTGTTTATTTTGTAAAATTATTAATAATGAAATACCTTCATATACAATATATGAAGATGAATATGTTAAATGTTTTTTAGACATATCTCCAAAAAGAAAAGGACATACTCTAATAATACCTAAAAAACACTTTAAAGATGCATTAGATATCGATAATGAGTACCTAATTAAAGTACATGAAACATCTTTAAAAATAATGGAATTATTAGATAAAACTATTAAACCTGATGGATATACATTACTTCAAAATAATGGTATTAGCCAAGAAGTAAAACACTATCACTTACATGTAATCCCAACATATAAAGAAGAAGTTACATTTAATAGTGTTGAAGATGTATATAATGAAATCAAAAATAATTGTTAAAAGTAATTTAATATTGTATAATTAATTTAAGAAAAAGGAAGTGTAAACATGGATGATTCAAGTAAGAAGACTTTAATTATAGCAGGGTCTTCAATTATAGGTTTTTTAATTCTAGTACTATTAATAGTTTGGATAGTATCATTAATAAAACCAAATTATGTAACATATGAAGAAGCAGAAGAAAAAATACTAGAAGCAACTAAAGCATATTATGAAGCTAACCCAACAATGCTACCAGCAAATGATGGAGATTATGATTTACAATATCAAGCTTTAGTAACAGGAGAATTCATAAAACCATTAAATGAAATATTAGTAGATGGAGACTCATGTAGTGCTAAAATAGTAGTAAGTAGATATCAAGATTCATATTCTTATATCCCATACCTATCTTGTCCAGGAAGTTATGAAACTAAAGAATTATATAAAGCAATTTTAGATAATAACGAAGTTAAAACTACTGGTACTGGATTATATGCTGATGAATTAAATGGTGGTTATTACTTTAGAGGTGAAGTAACTAATAACTATATTCAAATGGGAGTTATTAAAGGTAAAAGATCTGAAACACCTATCCTATGGCAAGTATTAAGTATCGGATCAGATAACTCAATTAAAATAAGAGCTGTAGATTCACTTGAAAGTAAATATACTTGGGATGATAGATATAATATTAATGAAGGTGCTAAAGAAGGATATAATGATTTCGAAGTAAGTAGAATTAAAGATAAACTTATGGCATTTGGTTCTAATGAAACTGTTCTTAGTGATACTATGAAAGGTAAATTAGTTGCTAAACAATTATGCGTTGGTAAAAGAGAAGAAAAAGATATGACTAAAGATGGTAGTGTTGAATGTGCAGTACTATCAGAAGATAAATACTTATTTAGTTTAATTACTCCATACGAATACATGAGAATAAGCTTAGATGAAAATTGTAAATACTTAACAAGTAATTCTTGTGCAAACTATAACTTCTTATCTGGAACTCAAAGTTCACAATGGACTTTAACAGGTAATGCAAGCGCAGAAGAAACATCAAAAGTATATTCATTCAATGGAAATGTAATGGCTAGTACAAGAGCTAATGGTGATAAAAAAGTACATATGGTAACTAACTTAAATAACAGAGTATTATTTAAATCAGGAACTGGTACTAAAAAAGATCCATATATCTTTAGATAATAAGATAAATAAAAAAACACTAATTTAAATTAGTGTTTTTAATTTGGTTAACTGATTGAACAAGTTCATCACTCTTCTTAAACCATAATCCTTCAATTGAAGCATTTGATGAATTTGGTGTTGGATCTGGTTTATCAATATTACAGAATACTGGAATATTAAATGCATTACCGAAACATAACGCAACACCAGGTCTTAATGATTTAAGTTTTTGAACATTAGCTTCTGACATACTATGAGTAATATTCTTAATAATTTTTAAATCATCTGGATGGAACATTCTAAGTACTAAATAGTTAGAACATTGACTAAGTGATGTATTAGATAACTCACTTGGTCTTTGAGTAATAAGTCCTAATATAACACCATATTTACGCCCTTCCTTAGTAATTCTATCAAATATATTATATCCTATATTCATAACATCATTATCATTTTGAACATATCTATGTGCTTCTTCTAAAATAATTTGAACTGGGAAACTACCACGAACTTTAGCATTTAAAGAAACAGCATAATCAAAGAATAACTTAGAATATATTTTAGTTAAACTCTTAGCAAAAGTTTCATCTACATAATTAAGATTAAAATTAACTATTTGAGCTTTTTCACCACTCATAGATGTAAATAACTTACGAATATATTCTTCTTTAGGAATATACTCTTCTACATCAAAATAATGAGCATAATCACTATTCATAATAGCATCTAATCTAACCTTTAATATATTATTAACATCATATATTTTATCACTCTTTAATACACCTTCACTAATTAAAGCAAATTCAAATGCATTATATAAATCAATTAATTTATATTTAGTAGGTTGCCCTTCACTCTTAAATTCTAAATCATTATTTACATATTTTTCTAAAAATTCAATAACTAATTGAATAGTATTAATTTTACCAGTTTGGTCAATATTTAAACATTGTTGAATAGTTCTAATATAACCAGGTTGAATTATTTGACTTTCTAAATTTATCTCAGCAGTGTGAAATGCAGATAATACTGCGATAACTTGATCTCTAACTTGAGTAGATTCACGACCACTAGTTAATATATCTAATATTGCTTTAGCAATAATTGAGTTCTTATGATCTTTTACCTTTTCTTCTTCTTCAGTAAATAAATATACATACTTAAGTGCCTTTTGAATAATAGGCATTTGAGCAGGAGTATCTACTTGAAGTAATAAAGCTAAATCATCAGCTTCTAAATAATAAGGAGGTATCTTAACTATTTCACCTTTACCACTATTTACATCAGTAGTAATACTCTTACATCTACAGAACTTAGTTTGATTAATTCTATCTAACGCTGGATGATATTCACCATAAACATCAAATAAAACTATATTTGAATTAATAGGAATATACTCTCTTCTATAAAATAAATTTTGAAAGATTCTTGCTACGCTACAACTCTTACCACTACCAGTATTACCAATAATAGCAAAGTGATTAGAAAAGAAGTCATCAATTCTAGCAGAAATATTAAATCCATCATAAACAAGACTCTTACCAATATACATATCAGTTGGAGTATCAATAGCTTGATTACCAAGTAATGCAATAACTTCATCCTTAGATACAATTCTAACATTAGAATTAGTAGATGGTTTATGTAATACACCACTATAGAATTCATTATTAGCTAGAAATTCTCCTACCATAATACATTCAATAGATTCTCTATTCATCGCAGTTATTTCACATACAATTTTATATTTATCTTCAAAAACAACATGAACACCAATTAAAGAAGTCTCAACCTTCCCTTTAGTATTCTCTATAATTATTGTTTGATCACTCATTGATATAATATTTCCAAACATAGCACAAACTCCTTTATTATTCTATTAAAAATTATATCATAATAAAAATAAAAAAGATATACTATTTTTAACACAAAAAAAGAAGTGTTTAAACAAGTTTAAGCACTTCGTACAAAGTAATTAATTAGCAAGCTAAGTAATTGCTTTGTGTATTAATATTAACATGACAATAATATGTTGTCAACACATTTTTAATTTCTTTTTAATATTTCTAATCTATTAATTTCTTTTTCTAAATCTTCTCTTTCTTTATTAACAATTGCTTCAGGAGCTTTATTAACATAGTTTTCATTACTTAGAAGTTTTTGTCTTCTAGAAATAGAAGCTTCTAACTTTTCAATTTCTTCTTTCTTCTTAGCTTCCTCTTCTTCATTATTCTTAGAATTATCAAAATATAAATCAAATTTATAATCATAAAGTTCTATAGTAACTTTATCACTATAAGAAGAAGTTTCTACTATTTTATCAGTTAATTTAAGCATCTTATTTAATAATTCATTATTATTATAATCAACTACTTCAAATTCACTAGAAATCTTACTTTCAGCTTTCTTATTTCTAAACATAGTTACATATTCTAAAAGTTCATCTATTTTCTTAGTTTCAGCTTTAAATACTTTAGATTTATCATATTTAGGATAACTAGTTAAAAGTAATAAATCACTTTCTTTAATTTCAAAATTAGAATATAACTCTTCAGTAACAAATGGCATAAATGGATGCATCATTTTAACAATAGCAGTAATAGTATATAAAAGAGTTGATTTAGTACTGTTAGTTTCACTAAACTTACTCATTTCAATATATTTATCACAAAAATCATCCCATATAAATGAATATAACATACTACCCGCATTATTAAATTCATATTTATCCATTGATTTAGTAACTACTTTAATAGTTTCATTTAATTTAGTAAGAATCCATTTATCACTATCATTAAGTTCATCAAAAGTATAATCACTTTCTTTAAATCCTTCAAGTTTCATTAATACAAATCTACTAGCATTCCATAATTTATTAATAAAATTCCATGTAGATGCAACTTTATCAGTATCAAATCTAATATCCATTCCCATCGCAGAAGTTGTAGTTAAATAGAATCTTAATGAATCACATCCGTATTCATCAATTAAATCCATAGGATCAATTCCATTACCTAAACTCTTAGACATCTTACGTCCTTGTTTATCACGAATAAGACCATGAATAATACAATCTTTAAATGGACGATGTTTCATTTGTTTAAGTGATGAGAATGCCATTCTAGCTACCCAGAAGAATATAATATCATATGCAGTAACTAATACATCTGTTGGAAAATATCTTTCTAAATCTTCAGTTGTATTTGGCCAACCAAGTGTACTAAATGGCCATAAAGCACTACTAAACCAAGTATCTAAAACATCTTCATCTTGTTTCCATCCTTCACCAGGACATTCTTTAGAAACAACTACTTCATCATCTTTATACCAAGCAGGTATTCTATGACCCCACCATAATTGACGAGAAATACACCAATCATGACAGTCTTCCATCCAGTGATTTAAAATCTTTTCAAATCTCTTAGGAACAAAATTAATTTTTCCAGCAGTTCCTTTTTGAGCATCAAGTAAATCTTTTGCCATACCACTCATATCAACAAACCATTGTTTTGATAAATATGGTTCTACTACAGCATCAGTTCTTTCAGAGTGTCCTACACTATGAACCATTTCTTCAATAGAAATTAATAAATCTTCTTTTTCTAAATCTTTAAGAAGTTCACTTCTACATTCTTCTCTGCTCATTCCATCATATCTAAGACCAGGAGTTCTCATAGTAGCATCTTCATTCATAATAACTACTCTTTCAAGATTATGTCTTTCACCTACTTCAAAGTCATTAGGATCATGAGCAGGAGTAATCTTAACACATCCAGTTCCAAATTCTGGATCAGCATGTTCATCTCCAACAATTGGAATTAACTTACCAACTATTGGAAGAATAACATTCTTACCTATTAAATGTGAATATCTCTTATCATCTGGATTAACAGCAACAGCAGTATCACCAAATAAAGTTTCAGGTCTTGTAGTAGCTATATCTAAATAATCACTACTTCCCTCAATAAAATATTTCAAGTGATAAAATGCACCTTTATCTTCTTTATAAATAACTTCTTCATTAGAAAGTGCTGTTTTTGCAACAGGATCCCAATTTATAATTCTTTCACCTCTATAAATAAGCCCTTCTTCATAAAGTCTAATAAATACTTCATTAACAGCATTATTAAGACCTTCATCTAAAGTAAATCTTTCTCTTGAATAATCTACACATAAACCTAAAGTAGCCCATTGTTTATGAATATTATCTCTATGTTCATCAGTCCATTTCCAACATTCTTTTAAGAATCCTTCACGACCAAGTTCATATTTATTAATACCATTTTCCTTTAAACGATTAACAACCTTTGCTTCAGTAGCAATAGCTGCATGATCCATACCAGGAAGCCATAAACAATCATACCCTTGCATCTTTTTATATCTAATGATAACATCTTGAATACTACCATTTAAAGCATGTCCTAAATGTAAATTTCCTGTTACATTAGGTGGTGGTATAACTATACAAAATGGATCTTTAGTTTTATCCCCTGCTTCAAATACTTTCTTCTTTTTCCATGAATCATATTTTTTATCTTCTACATCTTTATGATTATATTTTTTATCTAACATTTTTTAACCCTCTCTTTCATATACTTGATAGCTTCATCAACATAAGGTTTAATTAACTTCTTATTCTTACAATTATCAAGTATACTTTCTAAATATTTTTTCTCTAACACAGTATGAATACTGTAATCATAGTTTAAATCAAATACTAGTGCTATATGATTAACTAATATATCATTTTTATTATTAACACATCTCTTATCAATAGTTTTATGTTCATAAAACATTTTGTGAACTTCATCACTGACGCCTACATCAGAGTCTTCTTCAATATCCAAAATACTAGGTGTAGTAAATGAATATAATATATCTAATTTATCAGAATCTCTAATAATTTTAGAATGTAATAATTCTTTTTCATTTAATTCATCTTCATTAAAATTATATTTATTATGATTAACAATACTCTTTCTTACTATTTCATAATCTTTTTCTTCTAATATATAATCTTTAATAAGACCATCTTTAAATAATAAATCTGCTCCAAAATCTGCATGATCAACACTTCTAGCATCAGCAAATGTTTTATATCTTTTCCATTGTTCAAATCTAGCTATATCATGAAGTAAACCAATCAAACATGCTAAATATGTATCATCTTCTTCAAGTTTTAAACTAAATGCAATCTCATCACTTTCATGGACGACTCTATAAGAATGTTTATACTTATATGCTATCATTTTTTCATCTAAGTTATAACTTGATACATATTCATCAAATTTATCATAATTTTCATTCATATCATTCATATTATACATAACATACCTCCAAAATAAAAAAGGAATGGCATAAGGAGTCATAAAGACGTTACCATCCCTTTATTTAACTTAATTTATATAACGGCATAACCGTGACTTTTTACTACTACTTCTAAAGTCAAACCTAACAAGCTACCTTCATTTATCATATTTAAGAAAAGCTTTCACCCGATGACTTTTCATCTCTAATAAATATCAAATAAATTACTCCTCTTGCTTCCTCGTTTTTATGTGATAAAGTATACTCTATTTATTCAGTTTTGTCAACATCATCAATCTTATCAAGACCAAATGCTACTATAGATGCTTTTTCTAAATCATTTTCATCCATATATTTATCATATAATATATCTCTAACAAGATTTTCAAGTTCTTCATCAGTTACTTCTTCTTCAATAACTTCATCTAACTTAACTTCTTTTTCATCCATAGTTTCTCACACTCCTTAAATTAAAATTATGTAATCTAGTTGCACAAGCAGTATTACTAACAACAGGATTAGTGCTAACTAATTGTCTTAAATAAAGAATTTGATTATTTAAATAATTACTAGACATAAATGATGTTGTTCTAACAGCCCTATTTCTATTTTGAGCTTTAAGATTATTTTCTCTTTGAACTAAACTTTCTATTATATGCATATTATCTTGTAAGAAATTATAATACTGAGTTATTCTTTGCATTCTAAAATTAGTTATTTTATTAAATAAATCAAGTTTACTATTATCACAAACACTAATCATTCTAGATAATTTCTTAGTTTCATCATTAAATAAATTACTAACTAAATAAAATACAGTAAATAATTCATCATCATTTCTAAAACTATTTAAATTTAAGTTATCAAGTCTATCTTTAAACTCAATTACAAAGAATTCATCATAAGTGCCTAAATACTCTTCACTCATACCATTTAATTGAGCCCTAGTATAACCACTAATTAAATTATTAAATCCAATATAATCTCCATTAGAATTATAAAATAATTTTAACTGTGGAAATTCATTAATTAAATAAGGTCTTTTTTTAACAATATCATTAAGCATCTTAACATTATAATTCTCAATATATGTTTTAAGACCATTCTCATAAAATTGAAAACTAAATGCACTTTTAGATCTCATTCTATCACTTCTAGCTCTTGTTTTAGTAAGTTCCTTAATTCTCTTAGGAACAAAACTTCTAGCGTATTTAAATGCATCTAAATATCCTTGCATATCAGCTTCAACTTCAGTTTCTCTATAATCATAATTTTCAGTATATTCATTAAATTGAGATGTAGATAAATAAGTTCTAAATAAATGATTCTTAACCATCTTCATCGCAGTTAAACTTACTCTTCCACTTTCGGCTTCTAAACTTTGGGTAAAATGTTGTAACTCATGAAATAAAGTACTTATTAAATTAAAATCATTATCTATATCATGATATCTCTTTTGACGAGGATGAAGTTTAGCATAACTTTCATTTATAAATATAATACCAGTAAATCCATAAGAAACACCAAGAGTATTAGGATTTAATTTATCCCCTCCAAGTTCTTTACTTGATAAATATACTTTAGCAAGTGGTTTCTTCTCATCCATACATTTTTTATAATTAAAATATTGAAGTAAAAAATTCTTACCAGACACAGGATAATTATTTTGACTATTAAGTAAATATTTAACCAAAAAGTCACATCTATCAATATACTTTTGTTCCATATTAGTACTTATCTTACCAGAATAATATTCAAACATAATATTTAAAGCAGTTTCATCTACACTTTTACCAGTACAAAAATTATTATATGTTTGATTAACAAATTTAATAAGTACATTATTATAATTAACAATACTACTACACATAGTTTTATCAAATAATTTATCTCTATATGGTTTAATAAATATCTTACTTGATACGTATGTACTAACTAATTTAAAGTCACCTGCAATATTATTATAATATTTAGTATAAAAATCTCTTGCAGATTTTAAAAGTCTTTTTTCAACAACAGATAAACTTCTTTCATCTCTAGAAAGTAATCTAATAACTTCATTTTCAATAATATCTATATATAAACTATTATTACCATCATAAGCAGTAATACCTTCAATTGATCTCATTTTATTATTATAAAGAGCCATTAATTCATTATGATGCATTAAATAATATTCAAAAGAATAATTCAATCTATGAGAATTTTTATCTAATATAGTATCCATAGAACACAACTCCTTATATAATTTACTTATTATATTATATCAATAAAAAAAGTACTTTTAAAGTACTTTTATAAGATTAACTTCATTTGATTTTTATCTTCAATTTCATAGCTAATACGTTTTCCACATATAGGACAACAATGTATTTTATATAATTCACTTCTAACTTCGAAATTATAAATAAAGTTATCATCGTTATCATAATTACTATTATCAACAACAGTTTCACTAACTAAACAGTATTCACCATCAATAGCTTCTTCACTATAATTAGATAAAGTATCACTACTACTATCATATCTTTTAACTCTACCTATAATATCAAGTTTAACCATACAATCACATAAATCTTTAACTACTACTTCTTCCATAAATCCCCCATTAATCATTTTTATGAATTTCTTCAATAATCTTTTCTATTTTTTGACCATACTCAATACTATCATCATAAATAAATCTAAGTTCTGGAGTATGTCTCATAATTAATCTATCAGCAAGTAAACTTCTAAAGAAACCTACAGCATTATTTAGATCTTTTAATACTTTTTCACGATTATCATTTAAAGTAGTAAAGTATACTTTAGCAAAACTAAGATCATTTGTTACATCAACATGAGTTATAGTAACACCTTTAAAATCTTCATCTTTAGCTTCTGTAAGTAAAATAACACCAAGTTCTCTTTGAATATCAGAACCTGCTCTTTCACCTTTTAGATTCATATAGTTTTCACTTCCTTCATTTCGTAAGCTTCAACAATATCATTTTCTTTAATATCAGGGAAGTTTTCAATTGTCATACCACAATCAAATCCTTGTTTAACTTCCTTAACTTGATCTTTTTCTCTTTGTAAAGAAGCAACTTTAGAAGTAGTAACAACAATACCATCACGAATAACTCTACATAAAGAGTTAGATTTAATAATACCACTAGTAACATGACTACCTGCGATATTACCAACTTTAGAGAAATGGAATAATTGTCTTACTTCAGCAGTACCAATAATAACTTCTTCATAAGTAGGATCAAGCATACCTTTCATAGCAGCTTCTAATTCTTCTACTACTTTATAAATAATGTTATATAATCTAATTTCAATACCATAATTTTTAGCAGTATCTTTAGTTTGACTTGAAGGAGCTACATTAAATCCAATAATAATTGCATTAGATGCATTAGCTAAAACAACATCACTTTCAGTAATAGTTCCAACACCACTTCTAATAACATTTATCTTAACACCTTCAACATTAATTTTAAGTATTGCATTTTTAACAGCTTCTTCACTACCCTTAACATCTGTTTTTAATACAACATTAATTTCTTTTCTACCTTCTTTAATTTGATCGAAAAGTTCATCTAAACTTAATGCTTTCTTAGCAAAACGTTTACTTCTTTCATTTTCTTTTCTCTTCATAGCAACACTTCTAGCTTCTTTTTCACTTTCAAATGCCATGAATTTATCACCAGCAACTGGTACATCATCAAGACCAGTTACTTCAACAGGTTTAGATGGTTCAGCAGAAACAATTTCTTGATTCTTATCATCTTTTAATGTTCTTACCTTTCCATAATGAGTACCAACAACAATTGGATCCCCTAGTCTTAAAGTACCGTTTTGAATTAATAATGTTACAACAGGACCAATATTCTTATCTAGTCTTGCTTCAATAACACTACCCATAGCATAACGATTAGGGTTAGCTTTTAATTCAGATACTTCACTTAAAGCATTAATATTATCTAAAAGTAAATCAATACCTTCACCTGTATGAGCACTTATCTTAACGAAGATAGTATCTCCTCCCCATTCCTCTGGAGTAAGACCAAGTTCACTCATTTCACTCATTATCTTATCAACATTTATATTTGGTTTATCAATCTTATTAACAGCAACAATAATTGGAACACCAGCAGCTTTAGCATGGTCAATAGCTTCTCTAGTTTGAGGCATAACACCATCATCAGCAGCAACAATTATAATTACTATATCAGTTACACTAGCTCCTCTTGCTCTCATTTCAGTAAATGCAGCATGTCCAGGAGTATCAATAAATGTAATCTTTTTACCATCTTTAACAACTTGATATGCACCTATAGCTTGAGTAATACCACCAGCTTCACCAGATGCAACATTAGAATTTCTAATGTAATCAAGAAGTGTTGTTTTACCATGGTCAACATGTCCCATAATAGTAACAACAGCAGGTCTTAAAATTAAATCTTCTTCCTTGTCATTAACAACATATTCTTCAAAATTAGTAATATCAGTTGTCTCTTCCTTAACAAGTTCCTTATTATATTCTAAAACTACAACAGAAGCATCATCATAATCAATTGCTTGATTAGCAGAAATCATAAGTCCCATTCCGATTAATTTTTTAACAACATCACTAGCGGTAACACCAAGTTCTTTTGCTAAATCTTGAACACTCATTCCTTCTTTATATAAAACTACATTAGATTCAACTTCTTCTTTATTACTTTGTAATTTTTCTTTATTTTTATATATATTTTTCTTCTTTAAAGAAAGGTCTTCATTTGATGCTTTATTAGTATCTTTCTTTTTAATCTTTTCCTTAACTTTAACATGATTATCAAGTTCAATATTATAAGCTAATGTTGCTTCTTCTGCTCTATCTTCAAGTTCAAATTTATCAAGTAAAGCTTCATCTATAGAAGAACTATCTTCTACCATTCCACCAACTTCATTATCTAAAACAATAATAGCTTCATCATCTAAGATATCATCTTCACTATTATAATTATATCCTAACTCTTTTAATTTACTAATGATACTCTTAGCATCAACATTTAATTCTAAAGCATAATCTTTTATACTCATACTATTCCTCCTTTTCTTCTATTTTAGTTAATAATTCATCATAAATACTATCAGGAATACTAATTTCTAAATGACGTTCTAAAGCTTTACTCTTACGAGCTTTATCAATAACAGATGCATCTTTCTTTAAATAAGCACCTCTACCATTAGCTTTATGAGTGTCATCTACAAATACTTCACCAATATTATTTTTAACAACTCTAAGTAAATCTCTCTTCTCATATTTTTCATGAGTAATTACACAAGTTCTCATAGGGATTTTCTTCATTTTCATATTTTTCCCTCCTTAATATAATTATTTATTTATTTATTTGTTCGTTTATGTCAGCTAAAGTCTTAATATTAATAGTATACTTAGTAAGTTTACTAGCAAGTTTAATATTAATACCTCTCTTACCTATTGCTAAACTTAAATTTTCATCATCAGCAATAACTAAAGCTTCTTTCTTCTTTTCATCAGTTATACTAACATTTAAATTCTTAGCAGGACTTAAAGCATTTGCAATAAATTCTTCAGTATCTTCTGAATATGCAATTAAATCAACTTTTTCTCCACCAAGTTCATTTATTATATTAGCAATTCTTCTTCCTTTTTCACCAATACAACTTCCAATTGGATCAACTTTAGGATTAGTACTAGCAACAGCAACTTTACTTCTTACACCTGCTTCACGAGCAACACCACGAAGTTCTAAAGTACCATCACTAAATTCAGGTATTTCATGTTCAAATAATCTCTTAACAAAACCATAGTTCTTACGAGATACTAAAATAAGTGGTCCTTTTGGAGTACTTTCTATTTTAGTAATATAAACTTTAATACTATCTCCCATAGTTAACTTTTCACCAGGAATAAGTTCACTCTTAGATAAGATACCTCTTGCTTTACCAAGATCAACATAATAGTTTTTAACATCTTCCATAGCAAGGAAACCTATCATTAATTCATCTTCTTTATCTTCAAATTCAGCCATAACTTTTTCACGTTCAGCTTCTCTAATCTTTTGAAGAACAACTTGTTTAGCAACTGAAATAGCAACTCTACCAAAATCTTTAGGAGTAACTTCTTCTAAAATTTCATCTCCAATTTGATAATCACTATTAATTGCTTTAGCATCATCTATAGTCATTTCATTTAAATAATCATGAACAACTTTAACTTCTCCAGTTTCAGGATCAATTTCATCATCGTCATCATTATAATTATCAACTATAGTAGTTACTTTAAATACTTTAATTTCTCCAGTATTTCTATCGATTAATACACGAGAATTATAATCAGCTTTTTCATTTTTTCTAAATGCAGTTGATAAAGCACTTTGCATAGCTTCAATAACTACATCTTCTTCGATACCTTTTTCAGTAACAATAAAATCTAAAGCTTTTTTAAATTCTTTTCCACTAGCAACACTTGGATCTTCACTAACCTTCTTAGTTCTCATCTTCACTAACTCCTTTGCTTCCTACATCTAAAACATAGTCTTCGATTTCTAAATCTAAACTATCAATAATTGGATCTACGATTTTAGTTGCTTTAACACATAAATCCACATCAACACCATTTTCACTATCAATAGTTACAAAAAGTGTCTTTTCACCATCTTCTTCCCCTAATCTAACTCCTAATAAAGTAATACCTTCATTATTAAGAGCATCCTTACAAGCATTATATACTTTTTCTTCCATAAGAGAATCCTCCTTTACTAATTTAAAGAGTGGGTTATTCGCCCACTCTTCGTTGTCACATGTATTATAACACAATAAATAAGTATATACAAGGAAAAATATGTCGAAAAGCCCTAAAATCAAACAAAAAAGAGTTATTTCTAACTCTTAAACAGAATATGCAACAGCATATACAAATCCACAAGCAACTCCATTAGTACATCTATTACTATAGTTATAGAATTTATCTCTTACTCCTTCTATAGTATAAGTACCATTATTATTTTTATTATATGGATCATGTACAATAACATTACTTCCGGTACCACTAAGTGCAATATAATGTCCCGGTATTAAAAGAACGACTCTCTTACCAGCATTAAGTGCATTAACTATAGCAGCATTTTCACTTGATTTTTTACTAGATGATTCATCATAATTTCTACCAAATAAAGTTTCTATTTTAACACCATATTTAGATGCAACTTTACTACTTACTAGCGCAGCATCAGTAATAGCACCACCACCTGGATTATATGATATACCTTGTCCATAAATATATTCATGAACAGTATCAGGATTTATTGATGAATCCCTCTTAAGTCCACTAAGTACCATAGCTAAAGAAGTATAACCACATCCTGCATTACATAAATTAGTTCCATTATAACTCTTACTTCCCCATCTACTGTCACATTGAGCGTAATATGGTAAGTCAGCTCCAACAACTCCACCTTCACTACTACCACCTGGAGTATATCCAGTAGCACTCTTTTCAGCTTCTTCCATTTCAGTTTTAATTATTTCCCAAATAGAATCCATCTTTTGTTGATATTGTTGTTTCTTTTCCTTATCACGAACATTACTTATAGCCATAGTTGCACTATAGTAATCATTATAACTTTTATTTTCATCAGCTTTAGCAATTAATTCTTCTGCTCTAGCAATATATTTAGCATCAATATTTTCTAAAGTCGCATCGTTTATACAAGATGCATAATTAGTTCCTTCAGTACTAGATATTTTGGCAAGAACATTAACAAATGTAGGTATCATAAATATAATAACCGCAGCTATTGCTCTATTAATAACAATTTTTTGAGTTTTCTTAAGTCTATCTTCATCACCAATGTTAATAACCTTTAAAAAATCAACCATACTAATTACTATTAAAATAATAGGTACAGCAATCTGAATAATCATAATAACAATATTAATAATCCTCATAACAGCTAAAACATCAGGATTATCACAAATATGTAAAATCATAAATACTACTCCATTTCTAAAAAAATTATAACATTTTTTATTATTTTTTTAAACATCACATTTACAATTAAATATTTTTTTGTTAGTATAAATTTTTAAGAAGAGGTATATTTATGGAAAATGTAAAAGTATATGAATCATTAAATGAAGAAACTCAAAAATTTATTTTAGAAACATTTTCATTTATAGATTATTTTTGTCAAAATAATGAAGAAATTGATGAAACAGATATCTTAGCAACATCAATCTTCTTAGCAGGTTTATCTAGTGATGAATCAATTAAAACATTCTTTAAAGATAACGATATTACATTAGAAAGATTATTTGATGGACAAAGAAAAGAATTAAAGAATATTGAAGATAGTGAAAACTTTACTAAATTAGATATTAGTTTCATGTTAAGAGAAATATTAAATGAAATTAAACAAGATTATTATTTAGAAAATGAAGAAGTATTATTAAATGATTTAAGTCCATATCAAATATTTGATTATATATTAGATATGTATTATGAAAGTATAGATACACTATTAAATAATAATGGTTTAGAAAGTATATATGATTCAGATGTATTTTTAAATTATAGAGCCATTTTAGAACAAAAATATGCACAATTTGCATTACAATGGGGAGTAGATATATTTGATCAAGTAGAAAACGAAGTATTAGAAAGTTATAATATTTCAGGATTTAATTTAATACTTGATAATACTACAGTATATTTATCAACTCTAAGCGGTAAAAAAGAAGAAATAAAAGGAATTAATAATGAAACTATAGAAATACCTAGATTAAGTACTATAACTGAAATAAATGGTGAAAAAGCTACTCAAGATGTATTTCATAAATTCATACATAATTTTAACAGTACAAATATAATTACATTAAAATTAATAGATGATAAAGGTGAAACTATAGAATTTACTACATATAGAAAAAATATATTCAAAGATGAAAAAATAGAAAACGCAGAAAAAGTAATGACAACACCTACTCTAGATAAATATGGAGATGACTTAACAAAAGGAAGTTATATAAAAGATCCATCAGTAGGAAGAGATGAAGAAATAAAAAAAATTATGCAAGTACTTCTATATCCAGAAAAAGATAAATCAATTGTTATTACTGGAGAAGCTGGTTGTGGTAAAACAGCTATAGTAAGAGGTCTTGCTTATAGAGTACAAAATGGTGATGTTCCAGAGCCACTAAAAAATATAAGAATAATAAGTATAGATACATCAACTATGGTCGCAGGTACTAAATACGTTGGTATGTTAGAAGAAAAAATGAAAGCAATCTTAGAAGAAGCATCAAGAGATAAAAATATAATTCTATTTATTGACGAAATACATCAAGCTATCTCAGGTGGTAAAAGCGAAGGAAGCGATAATACAGTATCAGAAATACTAAAACCATATTTAGATTATGGAAAAGTAAGAGTTATTGGAGCAACTACTACAGAAGAATATAACGAATACATTGAACCTAATAAAGCATTCAAAACAAGATTAAAAAGAATAAGTGTTAAAGAACCATCAAATGAAGTAATATTTAAAATATTAGATGATTTAATCGAAGCTTATAATAGAATTAGTTTCTCTAAACTAGATACTTCATATGAAGAAAGAAAAATGCTTATCAATTGGTTAATCGAATCAACAAAACCAAGTTATAGACTTTACAATGACAAAGCAAGTAATCCAAGATTAATATTAGATATTATAAAAGAAGCATACGCAATCGCAGCTCTTGATAATAGACAGTTAGTTACAAGAGAAGACTTAATGGAAGCACTAAGATGTGAAGAAAGATTATATGATTCATCTAAGCAAAGACAAATAGAAATGTTAAAAAGAATAACACCAAAACCAAAAAGAGATTGTGTTATATTAGAATTCAAACCAAGAAAATAATTTTCTTGGTTTTTTAAATAAAAAAATAAAGTATTTTTAATACTTTATTTTATTAATAAGATTCTTATAATAAGGCATTAACCCTACTTTATTTCTATTATATTCACCTATTTGAACAAAATTATAATCATCCCATATAGATGCACTAAGTACAATTACCTTATTACTTGATACATAAAGTTTCCATTCAATTTCCCTAATATTAGGAAACTTCTTTTGACATTTCTTAACAAGATCAATTACTTCTTTAAACTTAGGTATTTCAAAATCCTTAAATTTCTCATTAGTAGTTAAACTTTCACTATAAGTTTTACCTAAATTATCACGAGCATTACCTTTTAATTTACCAGTTTTAATATCAATATAAAGAGTTAAATTACATTCATCAAATGGAACAGTTAAACTACCACATACAATATCACTATTATCACCATCATAACTACTAACAATATTTAAAATACATAATTTATCAGTTAAAGAATTAAATGATTTATGTTGTTTAAATTCCTCTTCTACCCAAAATAACTTTTCTTTATTAATTTTATCAAGCATAAACGCAGGACTTCTAAAATTATCTAAATGAAGAACTTTAAACTCATTACTATTACTTCTACATATAAGATTCTTTTTATCTAAACAAAATACTTCAAATTCCTTAAAACTCATATCCTTAACATTATAAATATCTCTTTTTAAATATTCACTTAAAGTATTAAATATCTGGAACGTAATTTTACGTCCGGTTCTCTTCTTTATATCAAATAAATACTTATCTAATTTCTTATGACGAGTTGAACTTAAATAAGTATCA
>JAZSKU010000066.1:0-22844 GCA_045535005.1 Bacilli bacterium | reverse complement strand
TATATTTTAAATCAGTTATCATATTAGTTTTCATATCAAGTAAATGATAATTATTATCTTTTAAAAGTAAATAATCACATGCATCTTTTATACATACTGGCTCTATATCAGAATAATATTCACTTGTAAAGTCATCATAAGTATAATAATACATATCTTTTAAAACACTTCTTACTTTTTCTTCTATACCATTATATATATGATATACATTATATTTACCAAATGTGTATCTTGGCACATCATCATAATTTAATTTATTTGGATAAAAACTATAATCTTTAGCAATTATATATGCATTCGTATCATTCATCTCAATAAATTCATTATTTTCTGTTACATGTAATCTAAAACCAAATGGTATATTATATAGTATATTAAATGAAATTTCATAATTAGTAGGATTAGGTGTTGGTGGTGGAGTAGGAACTTGATTCTTAGAACTAACTAATCCAACAATACCTAAACTTAAACTAATTACAAAAAGTAAAGCAGTTATTAAAGTTAATCCCTTTCTCACACATTCCACCTCTATTATAGAATAATAATATCATATTTAATAAAATTAATAAACTTTTTTCATAAAAAAAACATAAGTTTTAACTTATATTTTTCTAATATATTTTAAAGCATATTCTCCATTAAATTCATCTATATCTCTCATTGAATGAATTGTCTTAATCCCTTTTCTATAAAAGTATTTTCTAAGGAAACAATCTCTTGAAAAATAACTATCTAAATTAAATGCTTTAAGTGTCATTAAATTATGCATATATGGATGTACTAAAGAATCTAATCCTCTTTTAAAACTATATTCTGTTAATGTACAAGGTAATTTATCAACAGAAAAATCTTGAATACTAATATTATCTACATCACAAAATAATATTTCACCTGTATCTCTATTAAATAAAATATTTCTATCTTCTATATCAGCATATATAATACCAAGAGTAGTAAAGTACTCAAGTGCTTCTTTAATTTTAGTAAGATACACTATTTGTTCTTCTCTTGATAATTGATATAGTTTAACAGTATCAAATGATTCATCATAAGTCATTTCATAACCAATAACTTTACCATCTACACTTATAGTGTTTATTGGTCTTACCATATATCTAACATCCATATCATGAAGTAGACTAATCTTACTTATTTTACTATCAGTCATTTCTCTTATTTGACCATTATGATCAAATATTTTATATAAGGTATAAGATTTATCACTTTCACATATACGTCCTTCACCACCAGAAAACAATTTACCATAAGTATATATACTACCAATAATTCTATTATCTATATTTTTATCTGGTATTTTATTCATGATTTCCTCCAAAATCAAGTCAATATTATAACATATTTTTAATTTCATATGTTATAATAAGTTTGGTGATTAATATGTCAAAAGTAACATTTAGTCAAACAGCATGCGATTTAATGTACAAAAAAATGAAAGCTTTAGAATATAATGTACCAAACTTATTATTTTCAAAATATAGTTATTTCGAAGTTATGCTTTGTTTATCATATATGACTTTATCAAAAGAACAAATAATTGAAAAAGATATGAAAAACCATAATAGAATGGATAGACTATCTCAAATGGTAGATACTAAAGAAATAGATAAAGTATTCACACCAGGATTTGCTCCATCTATGCCAAAGATAATAAATGCTAGAGAAAATAATAATTTATGGATACTTGATAACATAAGAGATTCAATAATGCATGGTGTTTTTGAAATAGATGAAGAAAGAGAATGTTTTATTATTAATAATCCTGAATACGATAGAGAACTAGAAGCAGAGATTCCTTTCTCATGGTTTATTGCGTATGCTAAAAATGACATATTAAGTAAAAAAACAATAGATAATTATATGGTAAGAGGATTTTACTATAATAAAGATAAAATAACTAGAAGATCATTTAATCTAAAAAAAGAATTAATATATACAATAATGTATAGAGTTAATATAACAGGTTCTTCTTTTAATGTAAGAGATATAGAAAATAGAATTAATGAATTATTCACAGTATTCTCAGAAGAAGAAGTAACAGAAGAAGAAATAGCTAAATATCAAAATAGAATATTAAAAGAAAGAATAGATTATGACCCTAAATATTTAGTGTCTTTCTATAAAGCAAGACAAAAAGTTAAAACATTAATCGAAAGTGAATTTCCAGGTACTAAAGTAACAATAACTGTTGATAATAGAAAACATAGATTATTAAATCAAGTAACTAAAACTTTACCAAATACACTAAATAGTTATGATTTAATGTATACAACATTTAATAATATGGTATCTAAAAACTCAACATCACTTTTAAGATATTTAACAAATATTATTGAAAGTTTAGATACTATAGATAATATTGATTATAATAAAGTAACACCAGAAGAAATAATAAATATATTTAATCATGTATTACATGGTAAAGATGTTGTTTATACTACAGACTATGAATTAAAACTTATACATAAACAAAATATAAATATATTGAGAAATATATTATTAAATGTATATGGACTTACAACATTAGTTATAAATCATGAAGGACTTTATAGTCAACATTTCACAAATACTCATCCATCTAATTTTGGTATAAAAGCATTCTCTAAAAAACCATTCTATGAATATTATCAAAAGAGAAGAAGATATAGTGTAGAAATATTAAAATTAGAAGCTAAATTATTTATGAAACAAGAACAATTAAGTAAATGTAAAGATGAAAAAGCTAAAGTAAAAATACAAAATGATATTACTACTTTAGAAAACGAAAAACAAAAATATGTACAAAATCTATTAAGTTTACATATGACAGTAGGATATGAAGAAATAGTACAAACACAATTCATAGATCATAAAGAAAGAGAAGACTTAGAAAACACAATTAATAAGTATTATGAAAACTTTAATAAAGCAAAAACATATGAAGCTAAATTAAAGATTATTAAAGTTATTGGTTCACTATATGATAAACAAATAGAAATGATGTCTAAATATACATATGGTTACTGTAATGATATGGTTGAAGTATTAACAATCATTAGAAATTGTTTCTCTCATGTCGGAAGAATATACATAGGTAAAGATAGGGGAGAACAAACAAATGTAGTACTTAATGACTATGACACTGACAATACAAAATCAGGTACAGTAATATGTACATACATGGGACTTATAAACTTACTAAGAAACCCATATGACTTTGTAGAAGAACCAAAGTTATTAGAACAAATATAAAGAGGTAAATTATGAAGAAAGCAATAAAGTACATTATTTTATGGTATGCGTGTTTTTATATTTTGTTTTTTATAATACGACCATTTGAAGTAAATCAAGAATTAAAGCTTATTATATTATGCTATGGTTCAGTGATTTTAACTATATTATTTGTTAATTCTAAAAAAATAATAAATAAATTTAAGGAAAAATACTATAAAGGAAAGCTTGAAAGAATAAAAGATATAAGCGAAAAATATAAAGAATTAATTAAATTAAATGCTAAATATGAATTTATTGAATTAGGTGAACTAAATAGAGAAATATATGAAAGAGAATATTCACATAAAAGTTATGACAGAGCAAGAGCTAAGTCAATAATTATTTATAATATAGAAAATAACGAAGATAACATCCGAGATTTTATATTAAACGCATATAGAAATAAAAAAAGATATGATGAGTATTGTAAGGAATTAGATAATATAAATACAAAAACAAAGCCAGAAATTATAGAAGCATCAGGCTTTACTGCAAAAGAATTTGATAAGTTAGAGTCAATGTTAATTGATAAAACAAAATATAATGAAGATGTATATAATATTTCAATAAATGTTGAAGTAGGTTATATAACTAGAAGATATAATAATTCAAAAAATAGAACAATTAAGTATGAAGAATTATGCGATTTATATATGGAATGGAGAAATGGAAAAAAATATAAGGAAACAGCAAAAAGAGAAAGAAAATACATGAATGATCAATTAAGATATGATGTACTTAAAAGAGATAATTTTACTTGTACAAAATGCGGAGCAACAGCAAAAGATGGAGTTAAATTACATGTTGATCATATAATTCCTGTTTCTAAAGGCGGCAAAACAACAATGAGTAACTTGCAGACTTTATGTGAAAGATGCAATATAGGAAAAGGTAATAAAGATAATTAGAAAAAGTAGGTAAAACCTACTTTTTAAATGCTTTAATAATTTCTTTTCTAAGCATAAATTTATCAAGAATATACATATCTTTTTTAAGTTTTCCATTTAATCTTTCAAACTTACTTAAGTATTCATTATTATTTGATAAGATATAGCTTTTTGAATCTTTTAAACTTATTATATTAAGTATCCAATCATTATTATATGATGACATAATCTTTAATATTTCATCTTTTCTATTTAAGATACTATCTATATTATTTATAAGTAATTGACCAAATATATGGGGTAAATCTTTTTCATTAATATCTACTTTTATATCACTATCAATAGAGTAATCTAAATTACTTTCTATAATACTTTGACACTCATTTAAATATTCATCAACATAACTAATATCTAATTTACTAATACTCATTAATTCATTAAATGCATCTATATCTCTTTTAGAAGTAATATCTGCTTTTAAATTAAGAGTATTATCAATAATACCACATATAAGTAACTTACATAAATCAGTATCTAATATATCTAATTTATTTTCACTTTTAATCTTTTCAAAAATTATAGTACACACTGAACCAATTTCATCTAATATAAAATTAGTATCTCTATCTTTCCAGAATGACTCATATTCATAATATGGATGATGATCTATAACTTCAATAATTTCACTATCTAAAACTTCTTTACTTATCATAGTAGGATTACATACATCAAGTACTATAGATTTATCTTTAATATCTAATTTATCATCTAATTTATAACTTAAATTAAGTAAACTTTTAGTAATACTATTATTTAAATATTCTCCATTATTAGTAGCTATACTTTTAATTCCTTTTGAATTTAATAACTTAGAATATGCTATTGCACTAGCATAAGCATCTATATCCATATATCTACTTCCAGCAGTTACTTCTATCATATATATTCACCTATTAAAATTATAACATAAAATCTTATTATTTATGTTATAATGTAAATAGATACTAGGAGGATAAATATGACTAAACCAAAATATATATGTACTATAGGTCCTTCTACATCATCTAAAGATATTATTAAAAAGATGTATGAACATGGTATGTCTCATATAAGGTTTAATATGTCTTATCGTTTAGATTATTATGATGAAGTAGTTAATGTAGTACATGAATTACAAAACGAAGGGTGTAACATTGGTATTATTTGTGATTTAGCAGGTACCGAAATGAGAGTGAATAACACTGAAGAAATAAAAGTTTCAAAAGGACAAACTGTTATAGTAGGAAAAGATATAACATTTGATCAGGGAGACTTATCACTATTAAAACAAGGTGAAGAAATTGTTATAAGGGATGGAAGAGTTATCTTAAGAGTAGATAAATATGAAGATGGACTATTATATACAACTTCTTTAACAGAAGATACTATAAATGTTAACTCAAATTGTTTTAATAAAACAATATATGATAATTTAAAATTCATATCTCATAAAGATGAATTAAATCTATTAGATGCGATTAGATACAAAGTAGATTATATCGCAGTATCTCATGTAAGAACTAAATCTAATTTAGATGAAATAAGAGAATTCTTAAGAAATAATAATAGTGATATTAAATTACTTGCTAAAGTAGAGAATAAAGAAGCTATGGATAACTTAGATGAAGTAATAGATAATTCTGATGGAGTTATAATAGCTCGAGGAGATTTAGGTAAAATATTACCAATATATGATTTAGCATATAATCAAAGAATAATAACTGAAAAAACACTTTCTAAAGGTAAATATTTAATGAGCGCAACAGATTATTTATTCTCACTTGTTGATGTAACAACACCATCAAGAGCAGAAATAGTAGACTTATTTAGTGCATATGAAAGTGGTATAACAAACATAATGTTTACTAAAGAAGTATCAGTATCAAAAGACCCAATTTATTTACTTGATATGGCAAATAAAGTATATGAATCATTTAAAAAATATAAAGGAGAGAAGTAAAAATGATAGAAAAAGGAATAGTAATAGCACTTGATGGATTAACAGCTACAGGTAAATCAACAGTAGCAAAAAAATTAACAAGAAAGTATAAAGATTTAGTTCATATCGAAATGAGCGAACTATATAAAGAAGTAGGTAAATGGTGGATATTATTAAAAGAACAAGGTTTCACTAAAAAAGAAATGACTGACTTTATAACTACATATATTAATCCAACATACAAAGTAGTAAAGCAAAATGTTAAATTTACACTTAATTTACCAGAACCAGATTTAACAATGTCATCTTTTTATATAAAGAATGAATTATATAAAGTTATACAAGTAGATGAAATTCAAAATAAATTATATAAAATATTAAGAAAAGTAATAGATGAATTAAAAGATAAACATACTATTATATTAACAGGTAGAAGTTTACATGAAGTATATAAAGATATAGATTATCACTTCTGTTTAAAAGCTGATGAATCAGTTAGAGTAGCAAGAATAATGGAAAGAGATAATGTATCTGAAACAGAAGCTAAGAAAAGAAGAGTAGAAGAAAAAATATATGAATTCTCAGAAGATGTAATTAGTATTAATAGTGAAAGATTATCTCCAAAAGAAATAATGAAACTTATTGAAAATGTAATTATCACATCTAAGAAAAATGATAAAATCATCAAAGTTAACTTTGTTGGTACAACATCAGTAGGTAAGAGTACAATGTGTACATATTGTGCAGAAAAATATAATGAACCATATTCAACAGAATATATAAGAGACTATATGATTGAACATGGTATGGGTTGTGAAGACTTAAATAACATGAGTTATGAATTATGGTTTAAAATAGCTAAAGCACACTTAGTAAGAGAAAGAAAAATGGAAAAATTATGTCATAGATTTTTATTTGCTGATAGTGGAGCAATGGCTATAGGTCTTGACTGGAACTTTATGGATAAACCAGAGATGCAAGAACTAATTGATAAACAACTTCATGAGGCAGAAGTAATATTCCTATGTGACAATAACTTAGCATTCGAAGATGATGGTATGAGACCAGCTTCGGCAGAAAGAAGTAAACAACTACAAGTTAAAATAATAAATTTATTAAATGAAAAAAATATTCCTTATATTGTATTAAGTGGTAGTATAGAAGAAAGATTTAAAACTGTAGAACAAGTTTTAAATAAATATAAAAAATAATATGAAATATCATAGAGATAGTTATACATATAGAAGAAACTTCAAAAATAAACTTAAAAATATAGGAATAGATGTAGATATAGAAACAGGTATAGTTACATATAATAAAAATGAAAAACTAGAACTTAAATGTCAAGCATTATACTTATTAAGACATGGTAGAACAAAGTCAACCATGGAACATAACTTTATGAGTGATGATTCAACAGGAGCTCATATAAATGAAGATGGTATAAAAGACTTATGTGAAATTAAAAGAGAAGTTCCTAACTATAAATTTGATAACGTAGTAGTATGTAATGATATACCAAGAGTAAACGAAACAGCTAACTTATTTAAACTTTTAAATCCAACACTAGAATATGATTTCCAAACAGATTATAAAGGAATAAATAATGGCGGATGGGAAGATAAAAAGCCAAATGATTTAAAAGGTATAGATAGAATAGATTTTGAAGAAAGAGAACTTAAACATAATGTGTTCGCTAAATCATCTAATGGAGAAAGTTGGGCACAAGTAATATTAAATTCAATAGATTTAATTAAATACTTAAATAAAAACTATGAAAATAAAAGAGTATTATTAATAGGTCAAGGAAGTATATTAAGATGTATAGAACTTTTAATAGGTAAATATAGTACTCCATGGGGTGATTATGATTTTAATAAACTATATAACTTAAAGAAAGATAAAACATTCTTAAAAAATAACTATGCAACTATTAGTTGTATATATGATATTAAAAATCCAAATCTATTAAAATTAAAAAAAGAAAAAATAGCAGTAGTACACGGAAGATTCCAAATACTACATCATGGTCATATGGAATATATTTTAAAAGCTAAAGCTTTAGCAGATCATATTATCATTGGTATATGTAATCCTGAAATAGAATTAACTAAATATAATAAAATATGTCCACATAGATCAAAAATAAGTGCAAACCCACTTACATATTACGAAAGAATGGAATGTATTGAAGGAAGTCTTATAGAAGCAGGACTTTCAAGAGACCAATTTGATATCGTACCATTCCCAATAAACTTCCCAGAAAGAATATTAAATTATGCACCAAAAGATGCTAAATACTATATGACAATATTCGAACCATGGGGAGAAGAAAAAGAAAGAATATTAAGTCAAGAATTAGATCTTGATGTAGAAGTAATTCAAAGAGGAACATTTGAAGATAAAAAATGTAACTCTACAGAAATAAGAGGTAAAATCTATAGAGGAGAAGACTGGAAAAAAGATGTTCCAAACTATGTATATAGATATATTACACAACATAAATTAGATGAAAGAATTAAAACTCTAATACAACAAGATCATGAAGAAGAAATATCAAAACAATAAAAAAAGTAAAGTTAACTTTACTTTTTTATTATGTCTAATAATCTATTATATTTAGATACTCTATCCCCTCTACGAGGAGCACCTATTTTAATATATTCACTATTAACACTAACAGCTAAATCACACATAAATGTATCTTCAGTTTCATAACTTCTATGAGATATACAACACTTAACATTGCATTCTTTACATTTCTTAATAGCTTCAAGAGTATTAGATAAAGTACCTGATTGATTCATTTTAATTAAAGCAGTACTTGCTTGTTTATTATTAATATATTTAGCTTGAGTAGCAAATAAATCGTCACCAACTATATCAATATCAGAGTTTTCATTTCTGAATTTATTCCAACTTTTTTCATCTTCAGAATCAAATGGATCTTCAATAAAAGTAATATTATATTTATTTTTATAATCCATAAGTAAATCATAGAATTCACTCTTAGTATATTTTTTATTATCAAAATTATATTTAGTACCACTAATTAAATGTTCACTCGCAACATCTATCGCAATAGATACATCATCATAATTATATTTAGCTATATATTTATTAATTAATTCAAACTTTTCTACAGTAGTCATATCTTTAACAATAAGTCCACTAGATTGACCTAAATCAACATATTTATTATTTTCTTTAACATAACTTTCTATATCATTATAAATATTAAGTATTTTATTAATTGATTCTTCAAAGTTATTTGAGTTAACACTAATCATTATTTGTTGTAGTGTTTTACATCCACCATGAACACCACCAGAGAATAAACATACTAATGGATATGGACTTTTATATTCAGAAGGTATTAGTGTCTCACGAGAAATATATTCAATTAATGTCTTTCTATAAAATGTAGCAATAGCTCTAGCATAAGCAAGAGATATAGATAGAGTAATATCACTACCTAAAACATCAATATATTTATTTAAAATAGTATCTACATTCTTTTGAGTAATCTTTTTAATATTTTTAAGTTCAGTGAATAAATTACTTATATTAACATCATTTTCTATATCATAATCAGTAGTAGAAACTTCTCTTTTACCAGGTATTATAGCACTAGGAGCAGAAGCAATACCACATACACCACGACTAACAAAAACTTTAGCTTCAGTAGCAAACTTACCACCTGAGTTTAATATCTTTCTTAAAACTATATTTTTAAGTCTAAGCATTTATTTCACCTCCTTAAATATATATGGAAGAAGTAGATTAGCTTTATCAATTTCTAAACTTCCATTTAATGCATTTCTTTCACTAAATTTATTTAAGTTATCACTTTCAAAATCTTTACCATAAATCATAATAGGTACATCATCACAAGAATGAATTCCCATTTCACATGGAGTAGAATGATCACATGTTACGATAACAATATCATCTTCTTTAATATCTTTAATAAGTTCACTAATAAAATATTTATCTATTATTTCAATAGCTTCTTTTTTCTTAAGAGGTAGTCCATCATGACCAGGTTCATCTGGTCCTTTTAAATGTATAAATACAACATCACTTTCATCATTAATAAACTTCTTTTCAGCATCATTAAGAAAATCTTTATCAACTTGTAAATCAAGTCCTTTAGAATAATTAAATTTACCACCAATTAAATCAGCAATTGCTTTTTCAGCAGGTAATTGTCCATACATAGATAATGTCTTATTAAATTTATTAGTAAATGAAGGCATATCTTTAGGTTTATCACCACCATCACGTATTAATAAATAGTTAGATGGTAATTTTCCTTCACTAATTCTTTTCTTATTAACTTCATGACTCTTTAAAACTAAATTACTTCTATCTTGAAATAAATTAACTAAGTCCGCTGTTACTTTAGCATCTATCGTATCATCTAACGCTTCACATCTAAGTGGACTAGGGAAGTAATCATTAACTGGATAACCAAAGTATCCGTTTTTCTTAAATCCAGGGTCAGTATTACTTACATTACCAGAAAGCCCAATAGTCTTACTATAAAGACATAAAATACCTCTATGATGAGCAAAAGCAAGTAACTTAAAGTCAACATCATATAAATCTTTAAGAGTAACTTTTTCACTAATAGAAGAAGATAAACTTTCAAGTTCTTCATCGCTTAAACCTCTTTTGGTTCTTCTATCTAATATATTTTCATCTCTATTATAAGAAGCAAAATTAACTCTAAAAGCAGCATAATTATACCCATCAGGTATAAATCCAGTACCAAGACCTTCTAAAGTACCACGCCCAGGATAATAAACTAGTGGATCATATGAAAGTAAAGCCATTGCCCCAGAATCACTTTCAGGACATATATCATCTCTAATAATAGTAATACTTCCCATTTTAGATTTACTAGCTAAATAATCAAGCCCAGGAGTAACAGAAACTTCAAGTGGAGTCTTATTACCAAGAGAAGCAATATCTCTATCCGCAGCGCCATCTAAAATAACCATATATACTTTACCCATATAGACACCTCCGTACTATAACATTATAACATAATTTATGCTATAATTAAAATAAGGATGGTAGTAAAAAATGATAGAAAACATAGAAAGAGAATTATATAGTGATAAAATAAAACAAATAATAAAAGACTTCTATAAAAAAACAAATAGTTTATATGTATCAAGTATATTTATAGGAGAAATATTTTTATATTATTCAATAAATAAAGAATTTAATGGATTTAATGATTATATAAATGATATGTATAAACTATATGATGAAACAATAGATTTTGAAAAATATAACTATCAAGAACTAAAAAAATCATATAGAAATATATCTAATATATTTGATGAAGTAATATTAGATACAGAAGTATTTAAAGTAAAAAGAGCTAAAAACATAATAAAAAGTATTATGAAAAAACTAGGTATAGATAAAGATATTGAGTCTCTAACTAAAGAAGAAAAAATAAAAATTAAAGAAGATTTTATAGATAATTATATAACTAATGGTTTCGTAATACATTCATTTCATAGTGCATTATATGATTCAATAATGAGTAAAGGTTTATCATCAAGTGATAGAATATGGGACGATAAAGAAGTATTAAATATTGGAAATATATTCTTTGATAAAGGTGCATTTGGTGCTTTAGGAGGATATAGTTACTATAATGGACAAGGTCTTTATTTTGAACATAATTATAGAAAACTATATTCACATGCAATATATAGTCCAGAATGGTTTAACTTTCTAACATCATCAAATCATTTAACAGGTTTTCCAGATATAGATAGAGCCCCATATACATTAAAGAAATATGATGCTTGTAAACAAAACGTACTTGATTTATGTGATAATGTAGGACTAAATAACTCACAAAAAATAGATGTATTAAATATGTTTAATAAATACTTTAATATGTTTAAATCAAAAGATACTATGGTAGCTATAATACCTAAAAAAATAGTTGATAAACATAAAATAGATACTGATTTAATAAAAGATAAAAACTTACTTGAAACAATAATATATCTAACAGATGATATAAATGGAGAATATAAAGAACACTTTGGAAATGTATGTACTGATAAAATACATTCAAAAGATTTCATAGTTATAAAACTACCACATTTAGAAGACTTTATTGATATTGATAACTTCACAAGAGAAACAAAGGAAGAACTATTTGAATTAAGCGCAGTAGAACATATGAAAAGACACTTAGCAAGAATATTAAATAGTATAGGTGACACTAAAAAAGCAGAAAAATTATTAAAGGATAATACATATGAAAATAATTAATATAGATAATATTGCTAATATAAGAGATATTAGTTATGGAGATATAAAAGAAAAGAAACTTATAAGAAGTTCTCAATTAAATAAAGTAACACAAGAAGATATAAATATATTAAAAGATGAATATAACTTAAAAACAATAATAGATCTAAGAACACAAAAAGAAGTAAATAAATATCCATATCAAATAGATAATGTTAATTATATAAGAGTACCTTTAGTAGAAGATGACATGGGTATTACTCATGGTAACACTATAGAAGAAAAAGTACTAAGTATGAAAGAAAATATGTTTGATTTAGAAGGTTTGTATATTGACCTTTTAACAAGAGATAAAAAAGATAAATGGACACAAATATTTGATATATTCTTAGATAATAAAGATGGTAGTATATTATGGCATTGCAAAGTAGGTAAAGATAGATGTGGTATGGTAAGTGCAATGATATTACTTGCTTTAGGAATAGATGAAAAAACTGTTTTAGATGATTACTTACTAACAAACAATGAAACTATTATTAAAGAAGCACAAGAAATGTATGATATAGCATATAAATTAACACAAGATATCAATTTCTCAAATAAACTCAAAGACTCATTCTTAGCAAAAGAAGAATTCTTACTTTCAGCCATGAGTTTCATCTCAAATGAGTATCAATCAATAGATAATTTCTTGTATGAGATGTGTGGTTTAACTAAAGAGAAAAGAGAAATATTAAAAAGTATTTATTTAAAATAAAAAACTAGTTATTTTAACTAGTTTTTTTATAAGTCTTTTTTATCATCTCTTGTAGCATTATTTATTTCTCTCATATTAGTAGAAATATAATATGCATTATTTACTTTTAGTAAATATTCTTTATATAATTTTTTATCTTTTAATTTTTTAATATATGCTTTAATATCATCAAGCTTAACTTTTTTAGATTTAAAGTCGTATGTAATAATATCAGTTTTCTCTTGGTTATAATAAGCAATAGCTAACTCAGGATTAGCAACACAACCTGGTATTGTTTTAAATCCTTTATATCCAGATAATTCTCTTTTAGCTATTATATCTTTACAGTAACCACATGTATTTACATACATATGTCCTTTAGATGTTAGTGGTGGGTAATATTCAAGTAACATTATGACTTCAGTTCCATCAGATAATTTAGTTTCTTCAGTAGGGAATGGTACTATATCATCTCCATAAGGACCTTCATATCCATAAAATATTTTGAACTCTTTTAAAGGAATCATAAGATACTCTTTATCAGTTCTAAAACTATCTTTAAATTTCATATATACCACCTATATTAATTATAACATAAATTACAAAAAAGAGTTATAATATTTACAGGTGGTATATATGTTTGATGATAAAATACTTTTGGTCACAGGTGGCACTGGATCATTTGGAAATGCTATGGTAGATAGACTTATAAATTCTAATCTAAAAGAGATAAGAATATTTTCTCGTGATGAGAAAAAACAACATGATATGAGAATGAAATATAATAACCCAAAACTTAAATTTATAATTGGAGATGTAAGAGATTATAATAGTATATATAATGCTCTAAAAGGAGTAGATTATGTATTTCATGCTGCTGCATTAAAACAAGTTCCTACATGCGAATTCTTTCCAATGGAAGCAATCAAAACAAATGTCTTAGGGACAGAAAATGTACTTAATGCTTGTATAGAAAACAAAGTTAAAAAAGTAATCGTACTTAGTACAGATAAATCAGTATATCCAATAAATACAATGGGTATGACTAAAGCATTAATGGAAAAAATAGCAATTTCAAAATCAAAAGAATCAGACACAATCATATGTAGAACAAGATATGGAAATATAATTGGAAGTAGAGGTTCTGTAGTACCAATATTTCTAAAACAAATAGAAGAAGGAAAAACACTAACAATAACAAACCCTAAAATGACAAGATTTATGATGTCACTTAAAGAAGCAATAGAATTAGTACTTTATGCATTTGAACATGGAGAAAGTGGAGACTTATTCGTACAAAAGTCCCCATCTGTAACAATAGAAAATTTAGCAAAAGCATTAATATCACTTAAAAAGTCAAAATCAGAAATTAAATATTTAGGAAAAAGACATGGAGAAAAGAGTACAGAAGTATTAATTACTAAAGAAGAAATGCCGTTTGCTATAGATGAAGGTAAGTATTATAAAGTTAAAACAGATGATAGAACACTTTTATATAAAGAAACAAAAGAAATAGATACTAAAGAGTATGAAGAGTATAATACTCAAAATACAAAATTATTAAATCTTAAAGAAACTAAAGAATTATTAAAAGATTTAATATAATGAATACTAGTATTTTAATAAAAAAAAGATTATAATTATAACATAGGAGGCTTCATATGTATTATAGTGTTAAAGATTTAAGAGAAAAATTATATGAAAAATTATTTGGGTTAGGATTAAATCCAGAATTTAAAAATAATCCAGCTTTTGGTAGAGTAGTAGATAGAATTGATAGTTTAATGGCTCAAATGAATATGTTTAAAGCACAAGAAGGTGTTTTAGTTTCAGATGATGGTAAAACTATATCTTTTGAATGGACCTCATCAGTAGGAGAAGCAAATACATTTGTTATTTCAGCAGTAGGTAAAAATGAAATAAGATGTATTAAAACAAGTACTAAAAGTGAAGGATATAATAAAGCTTTTAATAAAGAATTAATTGGTAAAACTATAGTAGAAGAAGTAGCTACTTTAGAACCGACTGGACAATTAGTTTTAGAAGAACACGGAAGTTTGTTATATAACACAAATGTTAAACCTAATGCATGTGATAACTCAGCATGGTCAGAAAAATGCCTATATGACCAATACGGTGTAATGATCAATAGAGAATATAAAGGATATAAAACTGGAGAACTAACAGAAAGAATACAACTTGCATCTCCAAACTCAGCACTATATATAGCTCGTGAAGCATTTAAACCAGGATTCTGGTATGATAAATATGATACAAGAACATTATTAGTAAGAGATAGTTATGATACAGCAAGAGTAGTACATGAAGATAAAACAAGAGGAATTATCTATAATGCAAAAACACCATTAAATAATGAACATGGTTATCAAAATATGGTATTACTAGGAGGATATGATCCATATCCAACAGATACAATGATACTTCCAAAAACAGAAGCAGAAGTAGATATAGAATTAGATAGAGAAACAGATAAAAAAGTAGTAGAAGGCTTAAGAAGATACGCTAAAGGTAGAGAAGAATACTACTATATCGCTAAAGAAGATCCTCATTTTAGATGTGAAGGAACTGATAGAAAAACATTATAAAAAAAGAACTCATTTTGAGTTCTTTTATTTTGACACTATGATTAATAATTGATATACTTATAATAAGGAAGTGTAGTGTGAAACAATTATTAAATAAATACAAATATATATTAGTTGTTATTGTTTTAATATCAATTCTTATGTTCAATAAGGATGTTTTTTCATATGTAAAATATAAAGTTAATGAATTATCTCCATCATTAAGTGGATATACATTTGGTTCGACAGTTACACTTACCAAAGGAGTTGATTTAGTAGAAGGTAATACTGAATCAATTAGAAAGAAAAATACTATTAATTTACAAAATGCTATAGATGAATTATCTTCTTCTGGTGGAGGTATATTAAATCTTCCAAGTGGAACTTATTATTTCGCAGAAGGTGGATCTTCACCAAGTGGAGAACAATATGCTATAAAACCAAAAAATAATGTAAAAATTGTTGGTGCTGGAAATGATGAAACTACTTCAAGTAAAAGAACAACATTAAAACCATACTATAGATGTCCAAACAATGGTGAAAAAGGTAGTATGGATATGTTCTACTTTAATAATTATAAAGATGCAAACTTTCCAAAAGATGCAACAACAAGTACTAAAGTAGATGTACCATATATAGATATAAATGGTAAAAGTAAAGTTTTAGAAAATCAAACAGTGTATCTAATTAATGCAGATTTCAGTGATTTTATAATAGATGGAGCTGAAGTAAAAGGTTGTACATATGAAACAGATGGTAAAGGTTTCATGATAAATGTATTTAAAGATTGTGACTGGGAAAATGTAACTGTTAAAAATACAGATGCAACAGGATTTGGAGTAGACTGTCCAATTAATTCAACAATTACTAATTGTAAAGCTATTAATTGTGGTAAACAAGCAACACCTAATAGCGAAGGAGCATCAGGTTTCGGTATTGGAACAGGATATTCGTCATTAGAATCAATGATTATAAAGAACAGTGTAGCGCTAAATAATAAAAAGTTCGGATTCTTCTTTGAACACCAAGCAAGATTTAGTGGTAATCGCTATCCAGCAACAACATCAAAAGGATTTGTAGTATCAAATTCAGTTGCTGGTGGTAATAAATATGACTTTGGTGGATTAAAAGCATATGACTTAACTTATGAAAATAATAAGAGTGTATCTGGTTCATCAACATATGATGGAATTAAATTAAATACAAATGTTCAAAAAATATATTTCTCATTATATTCAAAAGATATATATTTAGTAGGAAATGATATAACTCATAATGTAACAGATATTACAGCTGCAAAAAATGAAGTATCATGGGCACTTAACAAAGGATTATTTCCTTTAGCAGAAGAAACAAAAGCAAATGTAACAACTAAAGTTAATAGATTTGATGCTTTAAAATCAATATATTATTATGAAAATCAAGAAGGTAAAATAAATTATTCAACAACAACTGATGAAAAGAGTAAAATGTATAATCTTATAACAAAATATGGCTATACAGATTTAGGTGATTATAAGAATGATTTAGATATAATCGAGTGGGGCGTTAATAAAGGATTAATAAGTAAAGATAATAAATTTAATCCTGAAGTATTATGCTCTAGAAAAGAATTTGTTACAATGCTTTATCGTTTAGCAGGTAAACCAAAAGTATCAATTCAAAATCCATTTACTGATGTTAAAGAAGATGCTTGGTATTATGATGCAGTTTTATGGGCTTATGAAAAGGCAATAACAAAAGGTACTACAAAGAATTCATTTGCTCCAGATGCTCCAATAACAATACAAACAGCATCAATTATGTTAGCTAGATATGATAAAACAATTAATAATTATAAAATTGTATATAACTTAAATGATGGAAAAATATCTAGTCCAGTAACTTCATATAAATCTTCATCATTACCAATAACATTAAAAACTCCAACAAAGACTGGATATACATTCTTAGGTTGGACAGGTAGTAATAGTTCAGTTCCAGTTAAAACAGTTAAAATAGCAACTAATACTACTGGAGACTTAGTATATACAGCTAACTGGAAAGAAAAAGAACCTGTAACATTATCAGGTATAAAAGTAAAAGATAAACCCGAGAAGTTAGATTACTATGTAGGAGAAATGATAGACACAAAAGGTCTAAAATTAACAGCTACATATAGTGATGGAACAACAAAAACTATAACTAGTGGATATACTATCTCACCACTCAGTTTTAATAAAGAAGGAACTTCAAAAGTAAAAGTAACTTATAATGGAAAAACAACATCTTTTGATGTAAATGTAGATGCTCTTGAGGTAACTTTAGATAAAATTGAAGTAATTGATAAACCATATAAACAAACATATTTTATAGGTGATAAAGTAGATACAGATGGATTAAAATTAAAAGCACATTACAGTGATGGAACAACTAGAACAGTAACTAGTGGTTATACAATATCACCTAAGACATTAAGTAAAGTAGGTAATACTAAAGTAAATGTTAAATATCAAGATAAACAAACATATTTCTTTGTAGTAGTAGAAGATATAGTATTAGAAAGACTAACAATTAATACTAAACCTACTAAAATGAATTATTATGTTGGTGAAGAGATAAATACTAACGGACTTAAATTAAATGGTTATTATAGTAATGGTGAAAGCAAAGTAATTACAACTGGATTTAAAATATCACCATCTAAATTAGATAAATCAGGTAAACATAAAATAACAGTATCTTTACTTGGTAAAACAACATCATTTAGTGTAAATGTAGATGAAGTTAAAGTTTCATCAATAGAAATAGATAAATTACCAAATAAAATAGGATACTTTAAAGGAGATAGTTTCTCAAGTAAAGGTTTATCAGTAAAAGTACTTTATAATAATAATGTTGAAAAAGTAATTACTAAAGGATTTAAATTATCTTTTAGTGAAAATAAAAAACTAAATACTGAAGGTACTAAAACAATTAGTGTAACTTATGAAGGATATAAAACAGACTTTAAAGTTAATGTTAATCCAGTAAATGAAAGAAGTTTAATATTAGTATCTAAACCAACTAAATTAACTTATTTAATAGGAGAAACATTTAATTCTAGTGGTTTGGCACTTGAATATATGGATTCTTATGGTAATAGAGAAACTATAACTAATGGATATAAATTATCTATTAAAAATGGTACTGAACTTAATGTAGCGGGTAACAAAAAAGTAACAGTTACTTATGATAATAAAAATGTTACTTTCTATATAGAAGTATTACAAATAAGAAATGTATCTGTTAAAAAAGGTAGTGTTAAAACAACATACTTTGTAGGAGAAACGTTTAATCCAGAAGGAATGGTATTAAAATTAACTTATTCTAATGGTATAACTAAAGAAACTATGGTTTCTATTAAAACTAAAAATAAAGTATTCACAGAACTAGGTAAAGAAACACTAACTATTAATTACAATGGATTCAAGTTTGATCTTGAAGTAGATGTAGTTAAAAAAGAAGATGGTGTTATAGAAATACCTATTGTTGAAGAACCAATTGAAGAAGAGGAAATGTACTATGCATATCAACAACCATTTGGTATGCTTGAAGTAGTATGTTTAACAATATTAGCTGCTCTTGGTATAGTGTCAATATTTGTGTTTAGAAAGAAAAAATAACTTTTAAGTTATTTTTTTTATTTGATATGTTATAATATTTTATATAAAGGAGTAGATATGAAAAAGAAATTATTTATTATATTAATGCTATTATTTAGTTTAACTGCTTGTAATGATTTACCATTACCTGAAGTTAGTGAAGGTATGAGAGGTGAACTTGGAATAGATAAAAATATCAATGAAGCAAACATTGATGAATATTTAGGAAGAGAAGATGCAGTATATTATGATATGAGAATGCTTAAAGATGAAGCTAACTATGAAGCAATCGGAGGAGACTCATATTTATCAGGATTCATCAAAGGTTTTGAAATAATTCCTTATCCATACTTAGCTACAGTAGTAGGTTTACCAGAAGAAGTAGGAAGCCCATATGATGGAAAAACACTTTATACAATAGATAAAGATGGTAAATATGTTGCAAACTATAAAGAATCATTAAGTATTTTAGAATATTTCTTCCCAAAAGATAAAACAATATTCCTAATGTGTGGTGGCGGTGGTTATGCTGGTATGACAAAGAATATGTTAGTTAATTTAGGATGGGATGAAACTAAAATATATAATGTTGGTGGATATTGGTATTACGAAGGAGAAAACAACGTAAGCACTAAAACAACAGATGGTGAAGAAACAACATATGAATTCTATAAAATACCATATCATGATATAGATTTTGATTCTTTACATGAGGTTACTAGTGAAAAAAAGAATAAAGACAAATAAAACAATAATAATTATTGCTGTTATAGTATTACTTTTAGCAACAATATTTATATTAATTGAAAGAGATATATTTACTAAAACAGAAAATGTACTTTTCTATTTAGAAGAAAAATATTATGGAGATAGTACTCTAAAAGAGATAACTGTTCCTGAAATAGAAAAGTTAATTGATGAAGAAGAATCATTCGGAGTATTTATACATCAACCTATGTGTAGTAATTCATATGCATTTAATAAAGTACTTATAGATTATGCTAAAGAAAATAATATTAGTTTCTATATGATATCATTTTCAGAAATTAAAAATATGAGTATAGGTGAACATGTTAAATATTATCCATCATTCGTAATATATAAAGATGGTGAATATGTAAGTCATTTAGAAGCAGATAATAATGATCACTTAGATTACTATAAATCTACTAAAGGATTTAATTCATGGTTTTCTAAATATGTTAAACTAAAATAAGGGAGAAATCCCTTTTTTTATGTTATAATTAAAAAGAGGTATTTATATGAATATAATAGCAAATATATCTGCTTTAATAGCATGGTTATTTTTAACATATAGTTATTATAAAAATAAAGATGATAGATTACTTATATATGGAACAATATCATGTATATTCTTTATGATAAATTACTTACTTTTAGGAGCTTATACAGGTCTTTTAGTATTAGTAATAGAATTTATTAGAAACTTCTTTTATCTTAAAAAAAGAAGTATTAAAACATTTTATACACTTATACCATTTTATATATTAATATCTATTTTTACATATGATGGTATTATGACATTTATTTCATTAATCGCAAGTTCATTAGATTCATATGCATTATTATATAAAGGTAAAAAAGTAGTGTTTTTATCAATAATAGTATATATCTTATGGATCATATATGATATTTATTACGTATCAATACCAAATGTAATCGCACAAATAATACTTGTAATTTCAAATACATACATACTTATAAAACAGAAGTAAAATTGACAATTAACTTACTATGTTTTAGAATAATATATAGTTATCTAGGTGGTGTTTTATGGCAAAAACTAAATATTTTAAAGTTAAAAAATATAATAATTTTTATGAGATGTTATATAACTTAAATAAAACATCAAAAAACAAAATCGCAATAAAATACCAAAACAAACAAAAAACATATAAAGAATTAATTAATGATATTTCTTCAGTATATAACTTTTTAAAAAACAATAAATTTAATAATAAAAATATAGGTATTATATCTGAAAATAGATATGAATATATACCTATTTATTTAGCGTGTTCTTTTGATAATGTAATCGCCCCAATAGATAAAGAATTAACAAGTAGTTCTCTAAAAGAATTAGTAATTAAATTTGATATAAAAGTATTATTTTATACTAATAAAACAAAAGACTTAGTTAATAATTTAAAAGGTATTAAACTATTTAATATAGATGAAATAGAGTTATTTAATAATGGTGATATAAATAAATTCTTTAATAGTGTTAAAAATGTAGATAGTAATAAATTTAGTGTTTTAGCGTTCACTTCAGGAACAACTGGTGGATTTAAAGGCGCTATGTTAAGTCAATATAATATATGCACTAACTTAAGAGCAGCTCTACAAAATAATGTACTTAAAAGTCCAACACTAGCATTACTTCCATTTAATCATACATATGGATTTAATCCAGGAGTCTTAAACACACTTTATAATGGAACAACACTATGTATAAATACTAATCTTAAACATGTAAAAGATGACTTAAAAAAATATAATCCATATTTTATAGCTTTAGTACCTATGGTAGTTGAAGGACTTTATAATACTATTATTCGTGAAGCTAAAAGATTAAATAAATATGATTTACTTATGAAAATGATTAAAATAAGTAATATACTTTTAAAAATAAAAATAGATATTAGAAAACTATTATTTGGAAAACTTTTAAATAAGAATTTAACACTAATAGTAAGTGGAGGAGGACCACTAGATCCATATTATATAGAAAGATTTGGAGAATTAGGTATAAAGATACTTAATGGATATGGATTAACTGAATGTAGCCCTCTAATTGCTGTTAATAGAGAGATTAATAATGTAATAGATTCTGTAGGTACAATAATATATGATGAAGATGTTAAAATATCAAAAGAAGGCGAAATCTTAGTAAAAGGACCTAACGTAATGATGGGTTACTACAAAGATAAAAAATTAACAAAAGAAACAATAGTTAATGGATACTTTAAAACAGGAGACTTAGGTTACATAAAAGATAATAAAATATATATAACAGGAAGACTAAAGAATTTAATAATTCTAGAAAACGGTAAAAACTTTAGTCCAGAAGAAATAGAAAATAAATTATTAAAACTTTCTTATGTAAAAGAATGTATTGTTACATCAAGAAAACAATCTAAAAATAGTATTATCGTAGCAAAACTATATGTAGAAGATACTAAGAATATAGATAAAGATATAAAAAAAATAAATAAAGAATTACCAAATTATATGAATATAGATAAATATGAAATAATGGAAACAGAATTTGAAAAAACAAGTACTAAAAAAATAATAAGGAGTAAATATGTTGGATGAATTTAGACAAATACTAAAAGATAACTATCAAATAACAAATGTAGAATTAACATCAAACTTTAAAACAGATTTCGAGTTAACTTCATTTGATTTTATAAATCTAATATGTATTATAGAAGATAAATATAATATAGAAAT
>JAZSKU010000044.1:0-2165 GCA_045535005.1 Bacilli bacterium | reverse complement strand
AATAACACAACTTATTAAATTAGATATAAATAAAATCTTATCAATATCATAAACTATTTCAGAATATTGATTAAAGTATGTGACCATATCAATTGCACCATTAATATAATTGTTATTAACATTTTTTAATTGATCATTCAGATTTAATAAACTATCACTTATAGGAATAAACGAACTTATAAATGTCATAATTAAATTTAATATTAAAACATCTGTAATATAAGCAAAAAAACGTTTTTTAAAACTAGCATTCATTATTATTCTCCTTTACAAAATCATCGAGCAACTTATTAATTTCATTTATACTAGTTGCTTTATTAATATCTATTTTGATTTGACTTGACCCACTTATACCCTTAAAATATTTACTAATATGCATTCTCATTTCTAAAACAACAACTTTTTCAGGTTTAATTTTATATAAATAATTAATATGTTTTTTTATCATAGCAATTCTATCTTCTAAATTAATACGAGATGGAACCTTACCATTTTCTAAATAATCCACACATTCTCTTATAATCCAAGGATTTCCAATACAAGCCCGACCTATCATAACAGCATCACAACCAGTTTCATCAAGCATCTTTTTAGCATCATAACAAGAATTAATATCACCATTACCAATAACCGGAATAGATACATTTTCTTTAACCTGTTTAATAATATTCCAATCAGATATCCCACTATATCCTTGACTTCTAGTTCGAGGATGAACTGTGATAGCACTAGCACCTGCCTCTTCAATAATTTTAGCTATTTCTACTGCATTTATACTATTAAAATCCCAGCCACTTCTAATTTTTACAGTTACTGGAATTGGAACACTATCAACAACCGCTCTAACAATTTCTTTTACCTTCTTAGGATCTTTAAGTAATGCACTACCTGCTTGACTCTTTAATGCCACCTTAGGAACTGGACACCCCATATTAATATCTATGATATCAGGCTTCATATTTTCATATATATATTTAGCAGCACTTACAAAACTAAAAACATCACTACCAAATATTTGTTGCGAGATAGGCCTCTCATAATCAGTCATATAAAGCATATCAATTGTTTTATTTGAACCATACGTAATAGCTTTATCACTAACCATTTCCGCAACTATTAAACCACATCCCATTTCTTTAATAATAGTTCTATATGCACTATTACAAATACCAGCCATAGGTGCTAAAACAACTTTATTATCAATCTTAACATTTCCAATATAAAACATAAAATTCACCAATGAACAATTATATTATAAAACAATAATTTAAGCAACTTTAATATTACTAGATGAAGAAATTGAAGATACTATAACTAACAAACTTGAATAAATATCCATAAAATACTGCATTTCAAAATCATTTTTATTTTTATTCATCAAGTTTAAATATATAGAAACCACTTTTTTCTTAAATTCAGTAATAAAATCATTATCTCTATTTAGAGGATTCTTTCTAATCTTATCAGGAATAATAGTATTTAAAATAACACATATATCTTTTTGCAAATCTAAATTGTTAGTTTTATAATTAATTAAACTTGAAATACTTTTTAAAATATCTTCACTATCCATATCACCATTATTCATAATATCATTCATAACAGCTATATAACTAGAACATATAGAAATTTTAGACTCTAATTTCGATATTTTAGTGGTACTATAAATATCACCATTATTTTTTTCACTACACCAAGCCAAATCTTTATTAAAATTAACTAATTTCTTTTTGCTATTATAAATATCTAATAATAAATTAAGTAAAGTTTTCTTACCATCACTTTTATATTCACACGACAAAACAGGATAATTACGAATTAATTCAGATATCAAATTAGCATTTTCTCTTTTAACAATACTATCAAACAAAAGATCAATACTATTATAAGTAGAATCAAGATTATTATTAAATATAGGATTTTTATTGATATAAAACGAAGGATCTTATTTTTTTAAATAATCATTTAAATAATAATATGAATCATTCTTTAATTGATTTAAAAAACTTATATTTTTATAATTGGCATCAAAATATTTTTTACCAAGTATTGAAATCAAACTGATTTCTTTTACAAATTCTAATTCCATAAAACTATAATTATCATCATTAATATCATACATTAATGTCAAATATTTAACTTGAAAAAATATATCAGAAAGAATA
>JAZSKU010000069.1:0-7417 GCA_045535005.1 Bacilli bacterium | reverse complement strand
CGCCGTCCTCACAAAAGGGAGTAATCAACGCTGTTGCCGCACCTGTGAAAATTGTTTTTCTGCTCATGATTTTTCATCCTTTCAAAAACAAAAATTAAAGTTCACCGTTTTCTACCATTTCGATGTATTTCTGAGCAATCTGTACTGCGTTTGTAGCAGCGCCTTTTCTGATGTTATCTGCAACAACCCAGATATTTACACCGCTGTCTACGCTATCATCACGACGGATACGACCGATGTATGTTTCGTTTGTACCTGCAGCGTCAAGAGCAAGCGGATATACGTTATTTTCCGGATCATCTTTAATTATAACACCGGGAGCATTTTTAAGAACATCTTTAAGTTCATCAAGATCAAAATCATTATAAAACTCGATATTGATTGATTCACTGTGGCTGTCAAATACAGGAACACGAACTGTTGTAGCTGTAATTCTCATATTTTCATCGCCAAGGATTTTTCTTGTTTCGTTAACCATTTTCATTTCTTCTTTTGTGTAACCGTTTGGAAGGAATGAATCAATGTGAGGAATACAGTTACCTGCTATAGGATGAGGGAACTTTTTAGGTGCTTCACCTTTAAGTCCGTTTTCAAGATCCATATATCCTGCAAGACCTGCACCTGATACAGCCTGATATGTAGAATAAACTACTCTTTTGATTTTGTATTTATCATGAAGCGGTTTGAGTGCTAACATAGCCTGAATTGTAGAGCAGTTAGGATTAACAATATTGCCTCTATTCCACTTTATATCTTCAGGATTAACTTCAGGTACTACAAGCGGAACTTCAGGGTCCATACGCCAAGCGCTGGAGTTATCAATAACTATACAGCCTTTTGAAGCAGCAATCGGTGCAAATTTTTCACTTGCACTGCCGCCTGCAGACATAAGAACTATATCAATATCTTTATCAAAAGAATTTTCTGTGAGTTCTTCGATAACATATTCTTTACCCATAAATTCAATTTTAGAACCTGCTGAACGAGCAGATGCCATAAGATAATAGTTTTCAACAGGCAATTTAATTTCTTCAAGTACTTTAAGGAAAGTACGGCCAACCATACCTGTTGCGCCGACAACAGCAACATTATATTTTTTCATAATCTACCTCCGATATGTAATTTATATATGGCAATGCCAAACTATACTAATCATATATTATCATTTATAGCTAAATAAGTCAATATTTATCTAAATTTAATATTCAAGTTGTGAATAAAGGGATTGCTGGAAATAAAATAAATAATTTATTAGAACTATTGAATCAAAAGTAACTTATGTTACTTTTTTTATATTCAAGTTAATTCAAATATGATAAAATTAATAAGAAAGGAAAGTGATTTATATGAGAAAAATATTATTATTTATAGTATGTTCATGTTTATTATTTATGTTAACAGGATGTGGATCAAATGAAAATAATGAAACAAATGAAATAGAACTAAACTATACATTAAAAGATAATATTTATACAATTGAAAATAAAAAATACATAGAAAGTGAGGAATCTACAAACTTAGTTAAAATCGATGTTAAAGATACAGGAATTATAATTGCTGAACTTTATCCTAAAACAGCTCCAATAACTGTTAAGAATTTTAAGAAATTAGTAAGTGAAGAATTTTATGATGGAATAATATTTCATAGAGTTATTTATAATTTTATGATTCAAACAGGTGATCCAGAAGGTACTGGAGCAGGTGGCAGTGATAAAGAAATAACTGGAGAATTTAGATTAAATGGAATTGAAAATGATTTGTCACATACAAGAGGTGTATTATCAATGGCAAGAAGAGGGTCTAATCCAGAAACAGAAGAAACAATGAATTCAGCATCAAGTCAATTCTTTATCGTACATGCTGACTCAACATATTTAGATGGAAACTATGCAGCATTTGGTAAAGTATTACATGGTTTAGATGTAGTAGATAAAATAGCTATGACTGAAACTGATTATTACGATAAACCAATAAATGACATAATAATGACATCAATTAGATTTGTAGAAGAAGTTGATAATAATGAATAAAATGGATGGAAAAGGTTTATCCGCTAAAATAAAAGATGAACTAAAAGGTAGAATAGAATCATATGTAAAAAAACCAATACTTGTTGTAATAACAATTGGAAATGACGCAGCAAGCGAAGTATACGTTAATAACAAAAAGAAAGCTGCTGAATATGTATGTATGAGTTTTCTACATATAAAATTTGAAGATACAGTTAAAGAACAAGAAGTAATTAATAAAATAAAAGAATTAAACGAAGATAAATCTATAGATGGTATCATAGTACAATTACCATTACCTAAAGGGTACAATGAATCAAGAATAGTAAACTCAGTTACTCCATCTAAAGACGTTGATGGACTAACTGAACTATCAATGAGTAAATTATTACTTGGTAAAGATACATTTATTCCATGTACAACAAAAGGTATTATGGAAATATTTGACTATTATAAAATAGATTTAGAAGGTAAAAATATAGTAATAGTAGGAAGAAGTAATTTAGTTGGAAAACCAACATTCCTAGAATGTTTAAAAAGAAATGCTACTGTAACACTATGTCATAGTAAAACAAAAGATTTAAAAAACCACACAAAAAAAGCAGATATAGTTATAGCTGCTTGTGGTAAAAAACATTTAATTGATAAAACAATGGTTAAAAAGGATTCAATAATTATTGATGTTGGTATAAATAGAATAGAAGGTAAAATATATGGAGATGTAAATCCAGATGTTGAAGAAGTTTGTTCTTATGTTACACCAGTACCTGGTGGAGTAGGACCAATGACAGTAGTATGTTTACTTAAAAATACATTTGAAGCATATAAATTACATAATGGTATAAAAGATGAATAACGAAACAATAGAAAGAAGTATAATAAAAACTTATAGAAAAGAAATATGGGCTAGATTCGTAAAAGGAGTTAAAGAATTTAACTTAATTGAAAACGGAGATAAAATCGCAGTTTGTATTTCAGGTGGCAAAGATTCATTTCTACTTGCTAAATGTATGCAAGAAATAAAAAGACATGGAAAAATAGATTTTGAAATGATATTTCTATGTATGAATCCTGGTTACAATGAAGAAAATCTACAACTTATAAAAGATAATGCTAAACTTATGAATATAGATTTAACAATATTTGAAAGTAATATATTTGAAGTAGTAGATAAGCAAGTAACATCTCCTTGCTATTTATGTGCAAGAATGAGAAGAGGGCATCTTTATTCAAAAGCAAAAGAATTAGGATGTAATAAAATAGCTCTAGGTCATCACTTTGATGATGTAGTTGAAACAATTCTATTAAGTATGTTATATGCATCAGAATATAAAACAATGATGCCAAAATTACATAGTGATAACTTTGAAGGTATGGAGCTTATTAGACCAATGTATTATATTAGAGAATATGATATATTAAGATTTGTAAAGTCAAATAACTTAAAATTTTTAAATTGTGCTTGTAAATTCACAAGTAAAAATGATTATGAAAATAAATCAAAAAGAAAAGAAATAAAAGAATTAATTAATGAATTAAAAAAAGTTAACCCTGCAGTAGATTATAATATATTTAAATCTACATTCAATGTTAACTTAAATACTGTTTTAGGTTATCACAAGGGTAGTGAAGAATACTTTTTCTTAGATGATTATGACAAATAAAAAAACTCAAGATTCTTGAGTTTTTTATTTTACTATCTATTGTAGTATTCAACGATTAATGATTCATTGATTTCTGAATTTAATTCTTCACGTTCTGGATATCTTACATAAGTTCCACATTTCTTAGCTTTATCAACTGATACGAATGCTGGTATAGTAATATCCATTCCTAAACATTCATTAATAGCTGGATGATCAACAGAACTTTCATGTAATGAAATTACACTACCAACTTTAACTCTGAATGATGGAATATCTACCTTTTTACCATCAACTAAGATATGACCGTGATTAACAATTTGTCTAGCAGCTCTTCTAGTTTTAGCAAATCCCATACGGTAAACTAAATTATCTAATCTACTTTCAAGAAGAATTAGTAAGTTAACACCATGGATACCTTGCATTTTACCAGCAGCATCGAAAGTTTTTTCAAATTGTTTTTCAGAAAGTCCATACATAAATCTAACTTTTTGTTTTTCATGTAATTGAACACCGTATTCACTAAGTTTCTTTCTACTTGTTCCGTGAATTCCAGGAGCAGTAGGTTTACGTCTTAGTTCTTTACCAGTTTCAAGTGTTGAAAAACCATATCTTCTAGATTTTTTGAACACTGGTCCTGTATATCTTGACATAGTATTTGTTCCTCCTTTACAAATTTTTTTGTACTAAAGGCCACTATCAATTACATAGGGAGTTTCTTAATAACTTTCGCTTTGGCAGAAGTTACTCATTTTATTTCAAAGAAACACATTACATAATCTACTAGCACTGCCAAATAAATACTTAGTAAATTATATAATAAATTTCCCTAAAAATCAATAAATAATTGTTTATTTCCTTAGAAATATGCTATAATTCTATTGTCGGAGGTTATAAAATGGCAAAAAATAAGATGAAAGTTAACTACAAAAGAAAGAAAAGAGAAAGAAATAAGGAAGAAACAACAAGTACTGTAACTGACGGTAAGAATATTATATCTACATTTTTAAGTGTATTTATATTTATATTAGTTATGTATTTATGTTTTATTGGTTTAGAACATTTAGGTATATTTGATGCAGGTTATACAGCACCACAAAAAGAAATTGCTGAAATCGATGCAAACAAAATATTAATAGGAAGTGTATTCAATAGAGATGAAAAAACATATTATGTATTATTCGATAGTAGTAAAGAATATGAAAGTCATCCACATATCAATAGAATAGTTAAAGAATTAGATAAAAGAGTATATTTTGTTGATATGAGTGAACCTGAAAATGCTAAACATATAAGTGAAGAAGTTAATAAAAAAGCAACTTCACCTGAAGAACTTAAAATTAATGGACTTACTTTAATTAAAATTAAAAATGGAAAGATTAGTAAGTATATATCTGGCGTAGAAGATATAGAAGAATTTGTTAATGATGAAAAATAAATTATTAGATTTAAATATAATTGAAGATGCATCTTTATATAATACATATAAATTAGATTCAAAAGCTAAATATTTAGTTAATATAAATAATACTGATGAATTAATAAATTTAATTAAAGTATTAAAAGAAGAAAATGTTAAATATTTTGTTTTAGGTGCTTCATCAAATGTAATATTACCTAAATATTATGATGGAGTAGTTATTAAACTATCTGGATTTGATAAATGTATTATTGAAGATAATAAAGTTTATGTAGAAGCAAACTATATGATAAACAAATTAGCAATGGAAACTGCTAAAAATGGATATAGTGGTTTTGAATGGGCAAGTGGTATCCCAGGAAGTATTGGTGGGTGTATCTATAATAATGCTGGTGCTTATAAAGGTGAAATAAAAGATGTTATAAAAGATATAACAGTTTTAGATCAAGAAACTTATGAAGTTAAAACACTTCAAAAAGAAGAAGCTAACTTTGAATATCGTGATTCTATATTTAAACATAATAAAAATTTAATTATATTATCTGCTAATTTAGAATTAACTGACTCAAATAAAGAAGAACTTTTAGAAATAATAAAAGATAGAACAGAAAAAAGAATGACATCTCAACCATTAGATATGCCATCCTGTGGAAGCGTATTTAGAAATCCAGAAGGATTAGTTGCTGGAAAACTAATAGATGACTTAGGATTAAAAGGATATAAAATAGGTGGAGCACAAATAAGTGAAAAACATGCAAACTTTATAGTTAATGCAGGTAATGCTACATATGAAGATATCGTATCATTAATAGAATTTATAAAAGACAAAGTAAAAGAAAACTATAATATAGATTTAATCTTAGAACAAGAAATAATCAAATAAAAAATCGGTTTGAATAAAACCGATTATTTATTTTTCTTAATAGATTTAATTTCTTTAGTAGAAAGTCTAACTTTTTTACCATCTACTACAACAGTTTGTAAATTAACTTTTTGAGTTTTTTTAGTAGCCTTTAATGAAAAAGGTCTATTATTAGCACTCATATTACTTCTATTTGATACATTTTTTGCCATTTCTAACTTTGCCTCCTCTTTTTAAGCCAAATATAATTTAACATAAAATTTAAGTTAAGTAAAGCAAAAATTGACTTTTTAAGGTATTTTTGGTATAATAAGCACAATTATTAAGGGGGATATTATGAAAAAGGAGACTAAAAGATATACATTAGTAGAATACTTAGGATCTAAAGAAAGATACTATGATTCTAAAGAAGAATACGAAAATGTATTAAGAGAAATAGAAAAATCAAATAAAAGAAAAACATCTAGATTATATTGTGGAAACATAACTACTGAAAGATTAGGTGGAGGTAGATTAAAAGCTACTATACATATTTATGGTAAATTAACTGAACCTATGACTATTACAGAGTTAGATACATTCACATTAGGTAAAACAGAAGAAGAATTAATTAGTGAATTACAAGATAAAATTAGAACTAAAGATTGTGCTCCTGATATAAATATTGCTTATTTTGAAAATAAAAATCAAGGAGAAAAAGAAAGAGTTCATTACGATAGAAGAATTAAATATATTCCAGTTATGTATAAAGGTGATGAAAAATACTTAGATAAGGATTATATTTCAAATTGTTTTAAATTCCATGCTAATCAAAACGATTACGGTTTCTTCTTAGGTATAGCAAATGAATTTTGTTTTTATAGAGTAGTAGATGCTGAAATAGAAGCTTTATATATTGCAGTAGATAGATGTAGAAATCAAGGATATAATCCTTATGATATGTATATTGCAGCAATGAGATTATTTAGAAACTTAATCATTGAAAGAGATAAAGATCAAAGACCAGTAAGAGATGCAAGAGGAGAATATCAAACAAGTAGAAGAAGGTTAAGAGATTTTGCTACATATATTAGAGATTATAATATGCCTGAAAAAAGAAAAGTATCTCCTGTAAAATATAATGGTAGACCAAAACCAGTTGCTCCAGTAGCACCTGTAGTGCAAGAACAACAACCAGAAGAAAAAGAAATGTCAATGCAATTATCATTATTCGATTATAAAAATTTTCAATAAAATAAAAGTAAGTATATAATTCGACAAAATATACTTACTTTTTTATTTATACTAAAAATGGTGAAGAAATGTATATAGAAGATATAATGATAACTAATTTTATAATAGATTATTCAATATTAAATTTAATAAAAGATTTTCTAAAAATAAATACATCAACAAAAAGAATAATAATTTCATCATTATTATCTGTATTATCTTTATTATTTATTAATCACTCATTCCAATTAATAATAAAAATATTATTTAG
>JAZSKU010000107.1:0-1741 GCA_045535005.1 Bacilli bacterium | reverse complement strand
GAACTTAAATCTAGTGATGTTATTGATATGTTAATTGATCCTGATGATGATAGTAATTATTATATTGATTTTAATATTAAAAAAAGTGTTGACAAGTAAATATTTAATTGATATTATTAATACACCAAGCAATTACTTAGCTTGCTAATTAATTACTTTGTACGAAGTGCTTAAACTTGTTTAAACACTTCTTTTTTTGTGTTTAAATTTGATTTTCATAATGATTTATGGTATAATGTAGGCGTTTTAAGGGGTATGGTTATGAAGAAGATTATATTTGGATTAATAATGGTATTTTTAATTCCATTAAATATTAATGCTGGTATTATATGTAATGACGGATGGGAAAGTTCATGTGTAGTATCTGGTCCTGGATGTTGTTCTCATCATGGTGGAGTATATAAAAGTTATAATACTTATTCTAGTTATAACACTGGATATAGTTTTTATAATAATAATGTTAATAGTGATAATGATGATAATATTGATTTATCCGGAGTAGTAACTCTTGGTGTTATTGGTGGAATTATATTATTAGGAATTAAAAGTAAATAAAAAAAGTGTTGACAAGTATATTTAGTCATGATAATATTAATACACAAAGCGATTACTTAGCTTGCTAATTAATTACTTTGTACGAAGTGCTTAAACTTGTTTAAACACTTCTTTTTTTATGTTAAAATTATGTTGGTGATATATATGAAAGTACTTACTATTAAAGAACCTTGGGCATCTTTAATTATTAATGGATATAAAAAGTATGAGTTTAGAAGTTGGAAAACTAATTATAGAGGGAAGATTTTAATTCATGCTGGTATGACTCTTGAAAAAGATAATGCATTAAAGTTTAAAGGCTATAATTTATCTTATGGTTGTGGTGAGATTATTGGTGAAGCAGAAATAGTAGATTGTGTTTTTATTACACCTGAAATAAATGAAGAACTTAAAAAAATTAATCCTTTAGTATATGGTAAAAGTGGTCATGTAGAGAAGTATGGATGGAAGCTTGAGAATGTTGTTAAGTATGATAAACCTATTAAAGTTAAAGGTAAACTTGGGCTTTGGAACTATGATATTTAATAGTATTGATTATTTAATTTACTATGATATAATTTAATTATGAGAAAGGATAGGGAAAATAAATGTTAAAGAAAATTAGTTTGGTTTTTCTTTGTATAGTATCTTTATTTATGGTTACTGGATGTGAAAAGCAAGAAAATATTGAAGGTACTTTAGAAGAATTAATGACTAAAGTATATTCTAATTTACCTAGTGAAAAGACTCCAATGGGACTTATGAATACACCTTTAGATAAAGAAAATGTTGTTTACTATTTAGGTACTGATGACATTAAATTTACTGAAGGTTTAGCTAGTGAAAGTCAAGTTGGATCTATCGCACACTCTGTAGTTTTAGTTAGAGTATCAGATGGAACTGATATTGAAAAAGCAAAGACTGAAATTAAAGAAAATGTTAATCCTAATAAATGGATTTGCGTTGGTGTAGATGAAAGTGAAGTTATTGTTGAAAATAGAGGTAACTTAATTATTTTAATAATGGTTTCAGATGGTAGAGAAGAACTAAAGTTAGGTTTTGATAATTTATAAGATCTTCATTTGAAGATCTTTTTTTAGAGGTGAATTATGTTATTTTCAAGTATAAGTTTTTTATATTATTTTTTACCATTATTATTAATTATATATTTTATATTTCCATCTAAATATAGAAATTATGTGTTATT
>JAZSKU010000034.1:0-2811 GCA_045535005.1 Bacilli bacterium | reverse complement strand
CTAAATCACTATCTAATGTATTTATTAATTCATGAATACCAATTTTATTTCTAACAGATGTACATATAACAGGTATATTAAGAATATTAGATAATTTAGAAGTATCAATATAAATACCTTTATTATTTATTTCATCTATCATATTTAAACATAGTATTACATTTTTATTAATATCAAGTATCTGTAATAATAAATTTAAATTCTTATCTAAATTAGATGCATCACACACATAAATAATCTTTTCGTAGTCTTCAAATAATAAATAATTTCTTGTGACATTTTCTTCTTCACTTAAACATGATAAAGAGTATACTCCGGGTAAATCAATTAAATTATAGTTAGTATTCTTAATTCTTTTAGAAACAACATCTACTGTTTTACCAGTCCAGTTACCAGTATGTTCACTTGATGAAGTAAGCATATTAAATAAAGAACTTTTACCTACATTAGGGTTACCACATAATAAAATATTATTCATATGAAACCTCAATACTTGATGCATCTTTATTTCTTATCGCTATAAATCTATTCTTAACTTTATAACAAACTGGATCTTTAAAAATAGAAGTATATTCTTTAGTGATATATTCACCAGGTAAAATACCTAAATCATATAATCTTTTCTTGTTTATACCTGTTAAATTTATTTTATTTATAATTACTTTTTTATTAAAATCTATTTCATATAAATTCATAAACCCTCCGATTATTTTATTATATGTAAATAGAAAATATTTGTTATAAAAGCACAAAAAAACTCAAGCTTCCTTGAGTTAATTTTATCATGGCGCCTGATGCAGGACTCGAACCTGCGACCTAACGGTTAACAGCCGTGCGCTCTACCGACTGAGCTAATCAGGCAACTGACATAATTAATTATAATTTAGAAATATTATTTTGTCAACAAAAATATAGACAATTATGATAAAAATTGATAAAATTAATTTGAAAAAGAGGATAAAAGTATGAATGATAATATGGAAATTATAGAATTTAATAATACAGAAGAAAAAACTAAAGTAAATCCTAAAACAGATAAGGTTAGTATTCTTGAAACTTATGGTGAAAACTTATCAAGAAAAGAATATGTAACTAATCCTGCTATCGGAAGAGAAAGTGAAATAGAACAAGCTATTGTTATATTATTAACTCCTGAAAAGAGTGCTCTTTTAGTTGGTAAAGCTGGTGTAGGTAAAACTGCTATAGTAGAAGGTATTGGTTATAGAATGAGTATTGGTCAAATTCCAAATGCATTAAAACCATATGAATTAATCAAAGTAAATATTTCAAGTTTACTTGGTGAAACAGTTAGTGAAGGACAATCAGAAAATAGACTTCAACTTTTAGTAGACGAATTAAAAACTAAAAAGAATATTATACTTTTCATAGACGAAGTTCATCTTTTAGTTAATAGAAATACTACTAACATGAGTATAGACTTTGCCAATATGTTAAAACCAGGTTTAGACCGTGGTGATATCAAAATGATAGGTGCAACAACATATGAAGAATATGAAGCATATATCTTAAGAGATAGAGCCTTCTTAAGACGTTTCTTAAAAGTAGATGTAGCTGAACCAGATGAAGATCAATGTACTAAAATACTTTTAGGAACTTATCCAAAATATGAAAAGAGAACTGGTGTAAAACTAGAATATACAGATTTCATAAAAGAAAAAATATTTAGATTCTTAGTACAATTAACAGATGAATATAAAAGAATCTATGAAATAGGTAATAGATACCCAGATGTAGCTTTAACATTAGTTATGAGCGCATTCTCACTAGCTTCATATGAAAATAGCCCAGTAGTTAAACTAAAACATTTCTATAAAGCAATATGTAGAACAAAAGTAGTTTATGAAGATGCTAAAGTAAAAGAAATAGCTAGATTTAAAGAATTATTTAAAGATTTAATCGCAGAAGAAAACGTAGATTTAAATGATATGTAATTTTGTAAAATAGAGTATAATTTATACTCTATTTTTTATTTTTCTCTTAGAGAAAAATTATCACTTGAACAAATAAATTTGATTGAAAATTCAAAAATACCGATTTGACTATATATTTATTAATATGTATACTCCATGCGAAAGGAGATATATGAATAAAGTAATAGAAATTAAAAATTTAAGTAAAAAGATAGGTAAAAAACAAATATTAACCAACATATCATTTGATGCATATGAAGGAGATGTAATAGGTATAGTTGGTAATAATGGAGTAGGAAAAACAACTCTATTAAAGTTAATGACTGGATTATATAAAATTGATGAGGGAGAAATTCTATATGAAGGAATAAACTTAAAAAAGAATTATGTAAAAGCTATATCTAAAGTAGGATCATTAATCGAAACACCAAACATGTATAATAATTTAACAGGTAAACAAAACTTAGAATTATTTAAGAAAATGTTTAAAGGTATAGATGAAGAAACTATTAAAAATATAGTTGAAATTATACAAGTTGAGAAGTATTTAGGTAGTAAATTTAAGACATATTCACTAGGTATGAAAGAAAGGCTAGGTATAGCTAGTTCACTTATAAATAACCCTAAAATACTTATATTAGATGAACCAACAAATGGATTAGATCCAAGAGGTATAAAAGAATTAAGAGAAGTATTAACTTCACTTAAAGATAAAGTAGTAATTATATCATCACATATGTTATCAGAAATAGATAACATGTGTAATAAAATAATATTTCTAAATGAAGGTAAAATAGTAAAAATAAAAGATAATAAATCAAACAAAAAAAGAATTTTATTTGAAGTAGATAACTATTCAAGAGCTAAACTCTTAATAAAA
>JAZSKU010000102.1:0-2485 GCA_045535005.1 Bacilli bacterium | reverse complement strand
AACTCCTTGGCTCACGAACGACATGGCTACGATCCGACTTATTTTCCATGTATTACACCTCCTAAACATCTAAGTTTTCTACGAATTTAGCATTTTCTTCAATGAATGCACGTCTTGGTTCTACTTCATCACCCATTAATTTTTCAAATATAGCATCTGCTGCCATACAATCATCTACTGTTATTTTTCTAAGAATTCTTTTTTCTATCTCCATTGTAGTTTCATTAAGCTCAGAAGCATCCATTTCTCCTAAACCTTTCATACGAGCTATTTCTACTCTACCTCTTACATTTTCAGGTAATGTTGATAAATATGCTTCTTTCTCAGGTTCATCAAGTACATATTTACGAGTTTTACCATGCATTATTCTAAATAATGGAGGTTGAGCTGCATAAACATGTCCTGCTTCTACAATTGGTTTAAAGAATCTATAGAATAATGTTAATAATAATACTCTAATATGTGATCCATCGACATCTGCATCGGTCATGATTATGATTTTGTCATATCTTAATTTACTTAAATCAAAATATTCACCAATACCTGTACCAAAAGCAGTAATTATAGTTTTAATTTCTTCATTTCCTAAAGCTCTATCTAATCTTGCTTTTTCAACATTTAATATTTTTCCTCTAAGTGGAAGAATTGCTTGTGTCATTGAATCTCTACCTTTTTTAGCTGATCCTCCGGCACTATCTCCTTCGACTATGAATATTTCTGAAATTGTAGGATCTTTACTCTTACAATCTGATAATTTACCAAAGAAATTTGTTGTTGTTAAATCTGTTTTTCTAGTTGCTTCACGAGCTTTTTTTGCTGCCATTCTAGCATTTCTAGCTAATATTGCTTTATTAATTATAATTTTAGCTATATCAGGATTTTCTAATAAAAATTGTTCAAATCCTTCTGCAAAAATGCTATCTGCTATTTGTTTAACTTCTGAATTACCTAATCTTCCTTTTGTTTGTCCTTCAAATTGTGGATTTGGATGTTTACAAGAAACTATCATTGTAATTCCTTCTTTTACATCATCTTCTTTTAGGTTTTCATCGTTATCTTTTAATATTTTATTTTTTCTAGAATATGAATTTATTATTCTAACTAATGCTCTTTTTACACCATCTTCATGAGTACCACCATCATGTGTATTAATATTGTTAACAAATGAATAAATATTTTCTACATATCCTGAGTTATATTGTAATGCTACTTCGAACATTATATTATTTTTTTCTCCTGATAAATGGATTATATTTTCGTGAATTGCTGTTTTACCTTGATTAATAAATCTTACATATTCACTGATACCACCTTCATATAAGAATTTTTCCCCAGTTGTATCTTCTTCGTCTCTATCATCTCTTAATGTTAGTTGTAATCCTTTATTTAAGAAAGCTAATTCTCTAGTTCTTACTTTTAAAGTCTCATAATCATAAATATCAGTATCAAATATTTCTGGATCTGGTTTAAATGAAACTGTTGTACCAGTTCTATTAGCATCGCAATCACCAATTACTGTTAGCTTTTGTGATGTTTTACCACCATTTTCAAACTTTGTTTCATGTATTTTACCATCTTTATATACTGTAACAGTTACCCATTTTGATAATGCGTTAACAACAGATGCACCTACACCGTGAAGACCACCACTTACTTTGTAACCGCCTCCACCAAATTTACCACCTGCATGAAGTACAGTATAAACTGTTTCAACTGTTGAAATTCCTGTTTTAGGGTGTACACCAACTGGAATACCACGACCATCATCTTTTACTGTAATTGAATTATCTTTATTAATAATAATTTCAATATTTTTACAATAACCAGCTAAAGCTTCATCAATTGCATTATCAACAATTTCCCATACTAAATGATGTAATCCTTTAACATCAGTAGTACCAATATACATACCAGGTCTTTTTCTTACGGCTTCTAAACCTTCAAGAACCTGTATATCATTTACTCCATATTCTTCATTCATTTTCTTTTCACTCCTTCTCATCTAAATCATAAATTTTAGCTTTATCTTTTATATTTTTATTAATATTTTTTAAATCTGTTGTTGTAATAAATATCTGAATGTTTTTATCTAATGATTTAAATATATTATTTCTATTATTTTCATCTAGTTCACTAAATAAATCATCAAGCAGTAATATCGGATATATTCCATATTCATCAATAAATATTTTAACTTCTGATAGTTTCATTGCTAAAACAATTAATTTTTGTAATCCTTGCGAACTATATTCTTTAGAATTATTACCATTATGCATAAATTCATAGTCATCTCTATGGATCCCAAATGAAGTCATACCTATATTAATTTCTTTTCTTCTATTCTTCTTAAGTTCGTTTACAAGCTTTTCTTTATCATTTATTTCATAATCTGATATATAATTTATACTTATTTCTTCACCTTTTTTATAATTTTTAAATATATCATTTATATAACTATTTATTAAATCAATATATTTTTTTCTAT
>JAZSKU010000114.1:0-32038 GCA_045535005.1 Bacilli bacterium | reverse complement strand
AATTACTATACCAACTAAGATAAGAATTACTATAAAAATAAAAATTCCCAATCTCTTATAATTAAGTTTTTTCATTTTATCACCTTATCTATATTATACTAACAAATGTATAAAAATAACATAAAATAACAATTATTTAACATTGAGTATACGAGTTTTAATATACAAAATCTTCAATTTATGATATTCTTTTATTATAGAAGGGAGAAACTATTATGGACTATGGAAATTATAATACTGGATTTGAAACTACAGGATTAGAATCTGGTGGATTAGATGCTCTTTTTGGAGGATTCTTAATGGTCTATTTACTAATCATGTTTGCTGTTGCAATATTAATAATAGTTGCACAATGGAAAATATTTAGTAAAGCTAATAAACCAGGATGGGCTTCTTTAGTACCTATTTATAATCAATATGTATTATTAGAAATTTGTGGTATGAATCCAATTTTAGCATTCTTAACATTAATACCATTCGTTGGTAGCTTTATTGCTTTATATATCGCAGTTGTTTCACCATTTAAATTAGCTGGTGCTTTTGGAAAAGATACAGCTTTCGGTGTAGGATTACTTTTAGTAGGACCAATATTCTATCCAATATTAGCATTTAGTGATGCAACATATATGAGTGGACCAAGTAATACTGGAATGGCTCCAAATACACCTGTAATGAACCCAAATCCAACAATGCCAATGAATAATGGAATGCCAGTAAATAACGGAATGCCAATGACTGATACTACTCCAACTCAAACTGTATCAGCACCAAATCCAATGGCAAATAATGGAGTACATTTTGATCCACCTGCTAGTTCAAATGATGGATCTAATAATAATCCACTATAAATAAAAAAGAGTTAAAATTTAACTCTTTTTTTATTTCTCATAAGTAGTTCCTTCTCTACTATCTTTTAAAGTAATACCCATATTTAATAAACTATCTCTTATATTATCAGAAAGTTCAAAATTCTTTTCACTTCTCGCATTATTTCTAAGACTAATAATATAGTTAATTAATTCATCTTCTAATGAGTCATCACTATTAGATGTTACTACAAAATCAATACCTAATATTGGACTAATAACTTCTTTAAATAAATTTGCTATATTAGCAAGTTTATTTTCATCACTAGTAGTATTAATAATCTTAACTAATTCATAAAGATAACTAATAGCAAGCGCTGTATTAAAATCATCATCCATAGCATCAATAAATTTATTCTTAATAGTATCAATTTCTTCATCAACACTAATATTATCTAATTTAACTTTATTAGCTTTAGCTAATGCTTTAGTAATAGATTCATAACTCTTCTTAGCTTCATTAATCTTATCATCACTAAAATCAGTTGGTTTTCTATAATGAGATAATAAAGTATAAAATCTAATTACAACTGGATCATATTTATTAAATAAATCAGGTAATGTTATAAAGTTACCTAAAGATTTACCCATCTTTTGTCCATTAACAGTAACTAAATTATTATGAATAAAATACTTAACAAAATCACATCCATTAGCACATTCACTTTGAGCAATTTCACAATCATGATGTGGGAATATATTATCCATACCACCACCATGAATATCAAATGTATCGCCTAAATATTTCTTAGACATAACAGAACATTCAATATGCCAACCTGGATACCCTTCTCCCCATGGAGATGGCCATTTCATTAAGTGACCTTTATCAGCTTTCTTCCATAAAGCAAAATCTTCAGGTCTTTTTTTATCATCAGCAACACTTATTCTTTCACCACTAACAGTGTCATCAAGTGTTCTATTAGAAAGTTTTCCGTATTCTTCAAACTTTTCAACATCAAAATAAACATTATTATCTTTAGTTACATAAGCAAAACCTTTATTAACTAAAGTTTCAACCATATCTATAATTTCAATTATATGTCCAGTAGCTCTACATGATATATCTGGTCTTAAAACATTTAACTTGTCCATACAGTTAAAATATTCTAACTCATACTTGTACGCAATTTGATAAGGATCAATTTTTTCAATCTTAGCTTGTTTTTCTACTTTTGATTCTCCTTCATCACCGTCTCCTACTAAATGACCAACATCAGTAATATTTTGAACGTATTTAACATTGTATCCTATAAACTTAAGATATCTATAAATAGTATCAAAACTAATATAACTTTTAGCATGACCTAAATGAGGATAACCATATACTGTAGGTCCACATACGTACATACCAACATTATTACCATGTAATGGTATAAATTCTTCTTTTTCACGACTTAACGTGTTATATACTTTTAATGACATACACTATACACCTCTTTCAATAAAATGATTTTAACACATTTTATTCAAAAATACTATTAAAATGCATAAAAAAAGACTTGTATAAAACAAGCCTATAACTCATCAACTGGAGCAAACATATCTTTTCTAACTTTATCTTCAAGTTCTTTATATAGATTTGGATTACTCTTAAGAACTAATTTAACATTCTCTTTTCCTTGTCCAATCTTTTCACCATTATAACTATACCAAGAACCACTCTTATCTAAAATACCCATATTAGAAGCCAAATCAATTACCTCACCAGTACGACTAATACCCTCACCATACATAATTTCAACTTCAGCTATTTTAAATGGAGGCGCTACTTTATTTTTAACAACTTTAATATTAGTTTTATTACCTAAAATATCACTTCCAACTTTAATTTGTTCTCCTCTTCTAACATCAATTCTAACACTAGAATAGAACTTTAATGCACGTCCACCAGGCGTAGTTTCAGGATTACCAAACATAATACCAACTTTTTCTCTTAATTGATTAATGAATATACAAATAGTATTTGTTTTATTAATAACCCCACCTAATTTTCTTAAAGCTTGACTCATAAGACGAGCTTGAAGACCAACATGACTATCTCCCATCTCACCTTCAATTTCAGCTTGAGGAACTAAAGCAGCAACAGAGTCAATAACTATAATATTCATAACTCCACTTCTTACTAACGCTTCAGTAATTTCTAATGCTTGTTCACCAGTATCAGGTTGAGATAATAATAATTCATCAATATCTACTCCTAACTTTTTAGCATAAACTGGATCTAATGCATGTTCAGCATCAATAAACGCAGCTTTACCACCAGTCTTTTGTACCTCAGCAATCGCATGTAATGCTAAAGTAGTTTTACCACTAGACTCTGGTCCAAATATTTCAATAATTCTTCCTTTTGGATAACCACCAACACCTAATGCTTGATCAAGTAATAAAGAACCACTTGATACTACATCTATATTCTTTTTCCCTCTTTCGCCAAGTTTCATTATAGCGCCTTTACCAAATTGTTTTTCAATATCAGCAAGCACTTGAGCAAGCGCTTTATCATTTTCTTTTGTCATTGTATATTCTCCTTTGATAGTTTAATTGTAAAACAAAAAAAAAACTTTGTCAACACTTTTTTACAAACACTTGTTTGTTAATAATTTATTTTTATATTTATATACTTTCCAATAACTATTTTTTGCCTAAAATAGGCACTTTTATAACTAAAAAACACAAATAAAAAAGAAGTAAAAAATTTAATTTTTACTTCTTTAAATTATTTAGCATCTACTAAATATTTCTTATTTTTAACATAATATTGAATACCACTAATAACACTAAGTACAGTAGCAACCATAATTATTGCTTTAGCTGGATGGAAATTAAATAATGAGAATGGTAAATCATGTAAGAATAATAATGATACACCAACTAACATACATGCAGTTTTTGCTTTACCAGCAAATGATGCAGCAACAGCTCCACTCTTTTGTCCAGCAACCATTTTAATTGAATCAACAATAATATCTCTTGTAATAATAACAACAGGTACTACTACACTAATCCAGCCATTAACAGCAAGTACAATTAAAACTCCATTAACTAATAGCTTATCAGCAATAGCATCCATAACTTTTCCTAAGTCAGTAACTAAATTATACTTTCTTGCTAAATATCCATCTAAGAAGTCAGTTAAAGCAGCAATAATAAATATAACACCACAAATGATATACTTACTATCTATTAATACACCACCTAAACTAAATTCAGGAAATACTATTCCTATTTTATCAATAGGAAAAATCATTAACACAAGTAATAAAATAGATAATATAATTCTACAAAAAGTTATTTTATTTGGAATATTCATATTCAACATCTCCCTTCACTAATATTAAAACTTTCTATAAACTTTTCTTCTTTATCTGATGTAATATAATTTATAATTATTAAAACTAAAAATACTAAGAAAATAACTGAAACTAAATAAATAATAACATACTTAATACTACTAGTTTTCTTTCTCTTAATAGTATAAGGTGATACTACTTTATTTTCTTCATTTTGTTTTTCTAATATTTTAATTTCCCTTGTTTGTTCTAATATATCATTAACAGGTATTCTAGAAGTATAACCAAAAATAAAATCATTAAATTTATCAATTATTTCATCTTCATCTAAATTTAAATATTTACAATATTTTTTAATAGTATCTTTAAGAAAAAATACATCTTTAAAAGCATTAGCATTTCCATCTTCTAAATTATCTAATTGACTTAATGTAATATTTAAATCTTTAATAACTTCTTCTCTTGAAATTCCAATTGTTTCTCTAGCTTCTCTAAAGCTTTCACCAATTTCTTTCATTTTTTCTCCTATAAATAAAAAATAATAATTCTTAATAAGCCATGTTCTGTACCTAAAAGGTGACAAACATTTATCTAAAGATTACTCTTTCCCTTACTCCTTTATTGATTCATTCGTAAGAGTTCCCCTACCAAATTTGGGTTTCTCACTCGTGGGGTTTACCTCGTTCCACAATTATTATTCCTAATAATCTCGTCTCTATGGCACTTTTATATCTACTTTAATCAGGTCTTGATTATTTCGAAGCCGTTAATATATTACTATATTACCTAAGGTTATTTTTTCCCTTAGCACGAACACTTTCATTCATTCCAGAATGAGTGAGCATGGACTTTCCTCTACATAATTAAATGCAGCGTTTGTCTAAAGAATTATTACTCTCCATATACTACTTTTTCAAGGTCACTAATTCTCTTTAATAAGTCTACATTAGTAACACCTTTATTAGAGCCGGCTATTTCAAGTGATGATCTTAAATTTCTAATTTCAGCTTGTAATTTAGCATTATCTGCCTCTAAAGCTTTAATCTCAGTCACTAGTCTTTTAGTTGTTGTTTCAAAGTCAACATAATCTTTAATAATCATATCTAAAAATTGATCAACTTCTTGTGGTCTATAACCTCTAGCATCTATTTTAAATTCTTTTTCAAGTATTTCTCTAGCACTTAGAAATCTTTTATCATCATACATACTTTTTAGCCTCTCTTCCAGTCTAATTTTACAACAAAATGACTATATTTGTCAATTTAAAAAGCAAACACTATAGTTTGCTATTATAAGTTAAAATACATAAATTAATACTTTCATCAATCTTTTTATATAATCTATTTAAATTAATGAGTATCCCTCCTTCAAGAAAAGCATACATCATTTAATAAATAGTTTCATTAAAATCGACAAAACTAGTTATTATTTTCAGTATTTAAATTATCCATATAATTTTTATACCCACTAAAGTCATTATCACCTATAGATTTAAATTCTATAGTATAAGTTACTATATTACGAGTACTATTAACAAGAATCTTATCTATTTCAGTATAATCAATAGTAATCTTATCAGCTACATCATTATAAAATACAATAGATGCTTCAAAAGGATTATCATTACCTACATATGTAGTACCATATTTTTCATTATATAAACTAATATAATCATTTACTTTTAAAGAACATGTATACTTAACATTACTTTCATATTTTAAAGTACATTTATTTAATAAATTCTTAATTAATTCTAGATCATAATGATATTCTTCAATTGGTTCTAAATAAGTAATACTAGGTACTTCAGTAATAGTATCATTAACTAAAGTATAATTTTTACCGTTATAAGTTAAATATAATGAATCTCCAAATACATTACCTTCATACATGATCATATTATCATCAATATAATATTTCATTACATAATCTTCTTCTTCAGTAGCTTTAGTTAATTCAAAATTATAATTATTAGTTATTTTATCAAATAAACTATTAACATTATCTAAAGTATAATAAGTACCAAAACCATCCTTAAAACCTTTACCAGATGGCGAAAATATAACAAATAGTGCAAATACTAAAAATATAGCACCATATATCATAACTTGATTTTTAAGCTTCTCTTTTTCTTCTTCTGGATTCTTCTCAGGTTTAGCAAACGCTTCTTTTACATCTTTTATACTTACCATAATATTTCTCCTTTTAAATCTCTTTTTCCATTTATAAAGTCTTTACAAGACATTTCTTTCTTACCAGCTGGTTTAACTCTAGTAATAATAATTTCCATATCAGAACACATTACACCAAAAGAATCATTATATACTTCAATTATTTCACCAGGTTTACCTTTTTTTAATGTTCCTAATTTACTTTCACATATCTTTAGAACTTCTCCATTTAATGTAGTATAACTAACTGGAAAAGGATACATACCTCTAATATGATTATGTACTTCTAAAGCAGTTTTATTAAAATCAAGTTTTTCTTCCTCTCTTTTAATATTATAAGCAAAAGTTACTTCACTTTCATCTTGCTTAGTTCTACCATTAGTTCCATCAAATATACTAGGTAAAGTTTTTAAAAGTAAATTCTTTCCCATGATACTTAATTTATCATGAATAATACCAACATTATCATTAATATCTATATTAATTTCTTCTTGAGTAATAATATCTCCATCATCCATACCAGGAGCCATATACATAATAGTGACACCAGTTTTATCATAACCATCAATAATACATTTATGAAGTGGACTACCACCTCTTAATTTAGGTAAAAGTGATGCATGAACATTAATAGCTTTATACTTAGGAGTATCAAGTAATATACTTGGAATAATTTGTCCATAAGCACAAGTAATAATAATATCTGGATTATATTCTAATACTTTCTCATATTCATTTCTTATTTTAATTGGTTGAAATACATCAATATTGTTTTTTAAAGCAACTTCTTTAATTGGAGTATATTTTAGTTCTTTCTTTCTACCAACATAACTATCAGGTTGAGTAACAACTAAAACAACATTAGTATTTTCAATTAACATTTCTAAAACAGGTACACTAAATTCAGGTGTTCCCATAAAGACAACTCTTTTATCTTTCATAATATTCACCTCCTAAATTATATTAAATATTTAAACTTATATCAACATTAACACCCTTAATATTCATAGAATCTATTTTATATAATACATCTTTTAATTCTTTATCACTCTTATATTTTATCATAATATTAAATCTATATTTATTATTTAATTTAACTATTGATGATACACTAGGTCCTAAAATAATATAATTATCATTAAGATTTGAATCTAAAAACTTCTTTATCTTTGTAGCGCTATCTCTAGATAATTCATATTCTTCACTAGAAATAGTTAAATTACATATATAGTAATATGGTGGATAACTAAGTTTCTTACGTATATTCATTTCATAATTAAAGAAATAATCAAAATCATTTTTAATAACAGCATTATATACATAATTAGTGGGATTATATGTTTGAATAATAACATGACCTGGTAAATTAAACCTACCAACTCTACCACTAGTTTGATATAAAAGTTCATATGTTTTTTCAGCACTTCTAAAGTCAGGTATCGCAAGCAATGAATCAGGATTAATTATTCCTACTAAACTAACATTTTCAAAATTAAGTCCTTTAGAAATCATCTGAGTACCAACAAGAATACTATACTTTCCACTAGAAAACTCATTAATTAATTTTTGATGAGCATTCTTAGTACTTGTAGTATCAGCATCCATTCTAAGTACCTTAACACCATATTTCTTTTCTAAGATACTCTCAAGTTTCTCCGTTCCAAGACCTAAGTCTCTAATAGCATCTTCCCCACACTTTGGACATACTTCATTCTTACTACATCTATATCCACAGTAATGACATGAAAAAGAATTACTACTTTTATGATATATTAAAGAAACATCACAGTTAGGGCAAGTATATACATATCCACAATTACTACAACTTAAGAATGTAGAATACCCTCTTCTATTTAATAATAATATTACTTGTTCACCACGAGATAAACTTTTATTTATCGCAAGATCTAATTTAGATGAAATAATATAGTTTCTCTTTTTAGCTTCACTCTCCATATCAACAATTTCATATGTTGGAAGCATTCCACTAATACGACTAGGTAAATTAACTAAATGAAATACACCTTTTTTAGCCCTAGCATATTGTTCTAAAAGAGGAGTTGCACTACCAAGTACTACTTTAGCATTATTATATTCACTTCTTAAAAAAGCAACATCAATAGCATTATATTTAGGAGTACTCTCTTGCTTATAAGTTTGGCTTTGACACTCATCTATTATAATAATACCAATATTATTAAAAGGAACAAATATAGCACTTCTCGCACCTACTACAACACTTACTTCACCCTTCATAATTCTTCTATATTCATCATACTTTTCACCTTCAGATAAAGCACTATGAAATACAGCTACACTATCATGAAATACACCTTTAAATCTAGCTACTATTTGTGGTGTTAAAGATATTTCAGGTACTAAAACTATCGCAGTTTTACCTTCACTTAAACAATTCTTAATTAAATTAATATAAACTTCAGTTTTACCACTACCAGTGACACCATATAATAAAAACTTATCATCATTACTATCAAGTATCTCTCTCATAGCTTTATTTTGACCATCACTAAGTTTAATCTCCTTAGTATTAATATTATCAATTTCAACTTCTCTATTTATCTCTTTTTTAGTAATAATAACTATTTTTTCATCGATTAATCTCTTTAAATTAGAAGATTTAAAATTACTCTTTAATTCTTCTCCATATTTTAATTTATCTATTATTTCAAGTTCTCTATAAGCATTCTTATGTTTTAATACATATTCTTCAACATTAGCATTTTTATTCAATGATACATAATTTATATACTTTCTACTAACATTAGATTTAATAGATGCTTTTAATGCTTTAGGAAGCATAGCTTGATAACAACTAATTAAATTACATACTAAAGAATTACTTAATGTTTTACCTAAATTAAGTAATTCATCATTTAAATAAAAATCACTTTCTTGTATTTTAATAATAGATTTATATTCTAAATTATCTTCCTTATTATTATGTATTTTTAAAACAAAGCCTTCTACTTCTTTATAAGCAAAAGGCACAATAACTTTATGTCCTACTTTTAATTCATCTTTAATTACTTCGGGTACAATATAATCAAATACCTTATTAAGTGATTTTACTGAGTATTGTATTACAACACTAGCTAACACTAAAGACCTCTTAAAAATGGATTAAATTTAATCTCATGTTCAACATTAGTCATTTCACCATGACCAGGATAAATACTAACATTATTAGACATATATTTAAATACTTTTAAACTATTAACCATTTCTTGTTCATTATCTTCTTCAAAGTTACCAATAGTTTCTTTAAAGATAAAGTCACCAGTAAATAAAATATCATTTTTATCAAAATAATAAGATACACTATCCATAGTATGACCAAAAGTTTCAATTATCTTAAACTCAAAAGTATCTATTTTAACATCTCCTTTAGTTTTATAATCAATAACTTTAGCATTTGGATAATTATCTTTTAAAGCATCTAATGCCCCAACATGATCAAAATGATAATGAGTTATTAAAATAGCTTTAACTTTTAAATTACGAGAATTAATCTCAGTTAAAATATGTTCAGGTTCACTTCCTGGATCAATAACAATCGCATCAATACCATTATGAAGAACATAACAATTTTCCTTTAAAAATCCATTTACTATTGTAATAACATCTAACATATTAAATCACCCTTTTCATCAAACATATTTAATAACTCATCAAGTCTATTTAATACTTTATAACCATGACTTTCTAAATCCTTAGAAAATCTAATTGATATACCACCGTTTTCTTCCCATTCTTTTAAATTACCTGAATAATCATCAACTAATATAGCATCTTCACTATGAACTACCTTAGTCTTAGATATTTCTTTAGGTACCATAATAATAGTAATATGTTTAGATTTACTTCTCAAATAATTAACTTTAACAACACCCTCATCTAATGAATTAACATGTGTTAAAAAAGCTATTTCAAATCTATTACTATCTATTAATTTATTAATACAATTAAGTGAATCATTTAATATATTATCATCATTAATTATTCTACTAAAATCATATGTTGAAAAGAATATGCCAATTTCTCTTTGATTAGCAGTATCAATACCACTCTTTTCAAGCGCTGAATATAACATAGGAATTGTATCCATAACAACTCCATCAAAATCAATATAAAGTCTTCTCATAAAAAATTACCTCAAATAAATTATACTATATAACATAAAAAAAAACTAGTTTCCTAGTTTTTTTATATTCCTACATCTGCATCAAGTGAAGGATCTAATGATGGAGTAAATCCACCTAGAAGTTCACTAATAACAGCAGTTAAATCAGTACTAAACGCAGTAAATGCTACATTATTTTCTAATTTACTTGTTATATTCATCATATCTGTATCAGATAATGTACTCATTGTTACAGCATTGCTTACATCTTTTTTAGCAACTTCTGTTAAATCTTCAACAGTAAAGTTAAGATTAATTTCAGCACTATCACTAGTACCATGAGTAGCTAATACTTTAATCTTAATACTACTATTATTCATAGTAAGAGTAACAGTTGTATTTGTTTCATCTGCTTCTGTTGGTACATTATTTAATGTAATAGTAGTTACTTTATTACTTGGTTCATACACATAAGTACCTTTATATTCAGTTTTATCATCTCCTGTAGTAGTACTATAATCAAATGAATATTTATTTTCACCTGCTTGAGCTAAACTTAAATGATTAACAGTAGTAATATTTTTTTCTTCCCAGTAATCATATTCAGTAACATTTATATCAGCATCTACTTTTAATAATTCTCCTCCGAAGAAACTAATATAATAATTAACTACCATATCTGTAGCAACTTCTTCTTCAAAGTTATAATTTTTAAATTCTTCAATTAATTCCTTAAGAACTATTTGGGGATCTTGAGTTGGATAATCATCTAATTCTTCGCCACGATCCATAGCTTCATAATAAGCATCATAATCAATTTGTGGTTCTAAAATACCAGCATCTACTAAAGCTTGTGCTCCTTCTTTAGTATCCATCTTAGTTAAGAAATCAATAAATAATTGAATATATCTTTCTTTACTAATTTTTAATGTATGCTTAACAGCTTTAACTTTCTTACCACCCATATCATAAGTAGTATTTTCATGAGTATATTCATTTTCTTTAATTGAAGTTTCTATTGTCTTTTTAAGAGTATCTAATATTAAATAAGTACCCTTATCTTCTTCAACTTCAGTTGATTCAAATATAGATTTATATTCTTCTTCATCTATTTCTAAATCTAAATATTTATCATATAAGTCACCAAGACCTAAATAAACTTTATTATCTTGAGCAACAACACCTGCATTTACCATTGGAGCATCTGCATATTTAACATTGAAACTCATATCAGCTCTTTGATTTTTCATATCAACAGCTACAGTTCCAGATAAACCTAAATTAGTAATTAATTTAGTTATAGCATTACTTTCAGCAGAAACAACTTTAGCATTATATTCAAATCCTACTTTAGTCGCAGTTGTTAATTCAGTTGATGTTGTTTTATATTTTGACATAACTTGATTTAACATTTGACTAATAATAGCTTTACTATCAGTTGCTTTACTGTTGAAATAGAAGTATCCTCCAGCAAGAGCACCAACTATTAAAACTAGTACAACTGCTATAATAGCAATTAATTTACCTTTTCCTTTTTTAGGTTCAACAACTGGAGCATTATCTCCACCCATCATAGCACAATGTGGACAACTTGGATCAGTTGATTTCATCATATTACCACATTTAGCACATTTTACTTCAGTAACTGCATTATCTACTAAACCTGCATCTGCACTAACAGCATTATCTACTGCTGCAGCCACATCATTAGTAACAGCTTCATTAGTTACTTCAGGCATAACACCTTCACTAACTACTTCAGTTGCAACAACATCTACTTCAGGAGTAACTGGTGCTTCAACTACTGGAGCACTTTCTACTACTGGAGTTTCAGGAGCAACTTCAACTACTGGTTCAACAACATTTACTTCTGGTGCTACTTCAACAACAGGAGCATCAGCAACTTCTACAACTGGAGTTTCAACTACTGGAGTATCAACAACAGGAGTTTCAGCAGCTTCTACAACTGGAGTTTCAGGAACAACATTAACGTCTACTAAACCAGCACAATTTTTGCATACCATAGTCCCATTTTCTTCAACTAAAGGACTACCACATTTTTCACAATTCATAAACTTCATCCCTCTACTCTAATATTCTATCTAAAATTATAACAAATATTTTCACAAAAAAAAAGTAGAATTAATCTACTTTATTAAAATTTTCATAACTTCCACATGCTGAAAAGCCAATAATTGATGAATCATAGCAATTTCCATCATCATCTTCAATGTTAATTAATAATACATCACTTATATTATTAGCACCTTCAATTTCATAAAATGGAGCCTCAATAAATAAACTACCACCCAAATCATTCCTATATAATTTACCATCTTCAGTAAGAACTACATAAAATTGATCACTACATTTACTATCAGTAGAAGCAAAATATTTAACATTAGAAATATTATCAAAAGTCTTAACTACTTTTTCATCTAAAGATAAAAATTCTAATTTCTTTTCCTCATTAATATTTAAGTATCCCGCTTCCATATGAGAATTATCATAATTATACATATCAGTAATAGTAAGTCTAGTTTCTTTCTTTAAGTCATATCTAATATTATCAACAATAACACAACCATCTAATATAGAACATACATCTACTTCATCTGTATTATCTATTATAGGTTTATTTGGTTTATCTTCATTAGTATTATCGCTATATAAATAACCAACAACTAAAACTACTATTAATAAAATAACTAAAATTACTTTTTTCATTATTTCTCCTCTATAGCTATTCCATTCATTGAGAAACTCTTAGTATCTGTTATTTTAACATCTACTATCTTTCCTACTAAATCACTACTTCCTTCAATATTAACAAGTTTCATATTTTCAGTATATCCACATACTTTATTCTTATCTTTATCACTAAGTCCTGTTACTAAACATTTAACTGTCGTATTTAACATCTTCTTATTTGCCTCATTACTATATTTATTAATAACTTCATTAAGTCTATGAAGTCTATCCATTTTTATGTCTTCACTAACTACATTTTTCATTAAAGCAGCGGGTGTATTTTCTCTAGGACTAAAAGCAAATGTAAAAGCTCCGTCAAATTTACATTCGTTTACAACTTCTAAAGTTTCATTAAAATCTTCTTCAGTTTCACCTGGAAAACCAACAATAATATCAGTAGTAATACTAGCATTCTCTACCTTAGTACGAATACTATTATAAAGTCTTAAATAATCTTCTTTAGTATATCTTCTATTCATTAATTTAAGTATCTTACTACTACCAGATTGAAGTGGTAAATGTATATAAGGCATTATATTTTTATGACTAGCTATTACATCAACCATTTCTTCAGTAAAATCCCAAGGATGACTTGTAACAAATCTAATTCTAGGTATTCCAGTTTCACTTACATCTTTAAGTAAATTAGCAAGAGTATAATCAGTATATAAATCTTTACCATATGCATTAACGTTTTGTCCAAGAAGAGTTACTTCAAGATAACCTTGTTCCTTAAGTCTTTTTACTTCTTCAACAATAGCTTCATGTTTTCTACTTCTTTGAGTACCACGAGTATAAGGAACTATACAATAAGTACAAAACTTATCACAACCATATATAATATCAACCCAAGCACTATATTTACTATCACGAATAACAGGAATATCTTCTACTACATCACCTTCGTAACTAAGTACTTCTATTTGTCTTTTACCACTATTAATTTTATTTTCTAAAATATTAACAATATTATCTAAATTATGAGTTCCACATACAAAATCAACATATTTATACTTATTTAATAAATCATTGATAACTACTTCTTCTTGAGCCATACATCCACATAAACCTATTAATAAATCAGGTTTACTTTCTTTCATATGTTTTAAAACTCCTAAAAATCCAAATACTTTATCATGAGCATTTTCTCTAATAGCACAAGTATTTAATATAACAACATCAGCATCATTAATATCATCACTATTAGTAAAACCTACATCTTTAAGCATACCTCTAATCTTTTCAGAATCATGCTCATTCATTTGGCAACCATAAGTTCTTACATAAAACTTCTTTCCTTCACCAAACATAGTATTATTTTCTTTATATGTAGTATATTTAATTTCATTTTGATTTCTCTTTTTAGCATCTAACATATTAGGTGTTTTCATATACATCACTTCCGCACAATATTATAGCATAAGACAAATAAAAAAACTAGTTTCCTAGTTTTTATAATCCTGCATCTTTAAAGAAATTAGTAATCTCACCTTCATACATAAGACCAGTATGTTCAGCAAGCACTTTATTATCTTTAGTTATAAAAGTATAAGGTATATACTCATTATATTCTTTTAATTCAAAAGTATCAGTTAAGAATGTACTTTCATCAACTGTGAAATCATCAAATTCAAAGAAGTATAATGGATAATTCTTAATATTAGTATAATTTGTAATTAATGGTTTATATTGTTGACAATAAGGGCATGTTTTAGATCCAAATACAGTTACTACAGTTTTACCATCTTTAATATCGTTATACCAATTAACCATATCAGTAGGAAGACCTTCTAAATTTGGAGTATCATTATGATTAATGTTTGGATCATTATTTACCATTTCATATCTTAAATAATTACCTTCCATATCATAAACAAATCCACTAGAACATTTACATTCATCATTTTCTATTTTATATTCACCATAAATACAATAATCTTGACATTTTTCATCATCAGTTAAATATTCAGTATCTTCATATTCAAAATCATCAATCATATCTTCAGCACTATTAAACATAGTAATAACACTAATGATTCCAACTATAAATGGCATAATAAACATAAATACAAAGAATCCAACAATAAACTTAACAGCACTATTATTACCATTATTACTATTATTATAATTATTTTGTTTTTTACCACCAAATGGTCTATCATTTGAATTTAATACATTTGGTTGAGCAGATTTAGCATAACTATCTTTACTAACAAAAGTTGTACTTGTTGTAAATAAACCTACTGGAGTACCACAGTTATTACAAACCTTATTTCCATCTGGAATATTGCCACCACATTTATTACATTTTCTCATTTAAAACACCTACTTTACTTTATAATCATAACATAAAAAAAGATATTAAACAATTTAATATCTTACTTTTTTTAATTTTTACATTTTAGGTCCAGCAGTAGTATCCATAACAGCTTCTTGGAAAGCTTCTCTTGCTACTTCTTCAGAACCAAATACTTGTGTAATAGTAGTTTTATTTTCTGAAATAAACGCTTCTACTCCATAAAATTTAACAGTACCATCATCACGTTTTGCTTCATCCTCTAATTGTCTTTGACCAATTCTACCTCTTAAACAAGATTCTTGTATTTCTGCTGGATTATTATTTAACGGATCAGCGTTATTTCTATCATATTCAACTTTACCAGTTCTATCAACGATAGTTACATTTCCATTAAATACATCAGCATTTTCAGGGGATGCGAATTCTTGCATACTACCAGGTAACTTATCACAAATACCATCATAATAAGCTTTATCAACAGGTCCACGAGTAACTGGATATATATCAGTAATACCCCTTCTTTGCATTTCAGCAACTAATCTAGTCATACATATATTCATTTGTTCAGCTCTAGACATAGCTCCTTGATAAGCAAGTTCTTGAGATACACCTACCATAATAACACTAACTTGGCACTGAGGATTTCTTTCCCTCCATCCTCTCATCTTATCAACATTCTTTTTACCATTTTTAAGTGTTGACTCCATAACTAAATTGTAACCTTGATCAAATAATCTAGGTACTATATAAGCTTCTACATCATCAGCAAATGCATTAGTAAAAGCAACTAAGTCAGCACTCATATCAGAAGATGAAAGTCCAAGTTCAGTACATCTTGTAAATATAACTTCTTTTATTCTTTTTATATTTGGATGTCTATCTCTATAACAATCCATTGATATAGTAAGAGCATAACCATGTTCCTTTTCTTGATTAATAGCTCTTTTCATACCACCAGATTTACCACATCCAGGTTGTCCACCAACTAAATAAATATGTGGATCTTCTTGAGGCACAGCCTCTACTCTTTTTCCATCAACAACAACATCATCTATAGTTAACTGCATAATAACATCAGCTTCAGACACAAATTGTTCTTGTGGATAACTAAATAAACTATCTACAGTTTCTTTTCCATAACGATCATATAATCTTTGCATAGTATCATTCATAAAACAACCATCCCCCTAAATTACAATTGTTTTGCGTTTAATGATTCTTTTAAATCTGCAAGATCTTTATATAATTCATTAACTGTAGCTTCTATCATTCTATCTTTATCACTATCTGATAAATTACTATTTAAAAACATATCTACTAGTCCACGAGCTTTAGCTGTAATATCTAAACTCTTCATATAATAAGCATTAGACTTATCACCAAAGTATCCTTTATCAACTAAAGATGTAGTTATGTCTCCATATATTTCTCCTACAAAGAAATCTCTTATTCCCTCAATTTTGGGAAGATCATTTACTGATGCCATTTATTTACCTCCATAATACTTAACGTATTTCTATCTATTTTTACTTCTTCTCCACTATTAAATAGTAATCCAAGAAGTACTTTACTTTTAACAGTTTGTCCATGATAATCACTTCCACCTGAAGTAATTAAACCTTTTTCATGAGCAACTTTTTCATATCTAAGTGAGTCTTCATAAGTATGAAGAGAATTATATACTTCAATTCCATCAATACCAAGTTCAATAAATCTATCTAGTACCTCAGTAAAATCAATATCATATTCCTTTTCAACTTTCTTTGGATGTGCCCATATAACAATACCACCTGCTTTTTTAATAGCATCTATTGCTATCTTCGCATCAACTCTATTAGATACATCTGTCTTTAAATATTCTAAATAATTGTCAAACCCTTCACGTACTGATGAAACAATACCCTTTTTAACCATAAGTTCAGCTAAATGAGGTTTTCCAGGTGTAACATTATTATTAACTATTTCATCTAAATCTTCTTTATCTAATTTAATATTAAATTTACTATCTAACATTTCAGCTAGAATATATATTCTATTCCCACGAGCACGTTTTAACTTATCACATATTTCATGTAATGCACTTTTATCACCATCAATAAAATAACCAAGAATATGTGCTTTATACTTATTATCAACTAAAGAACTTATTTCAATTCCAGAAACATAAGTTAAACCAGTTAAGTCAACTTTTTTAATATCTTCAATAGAATCAATATTATCATGGTCTGTTATAGAAAATAAATCTATATTAGCTTCTCTAACTCTTCTAACAAGTTCACTAGTAGTATATTCACCATCTGAATTATTAGTATGCAAATGTAAATCAAAATCCTGTACCATATTACCTCCTACAATAAAATCATAACATAAAAAAAGACATTAAACAATTATTTAATGTCCTTAAGTTCAAAGATAATATCCCTAAGTTCAGTAGCTCTTTCAAAGTCTAATATAGCAGCAGCTTCTTTCATTTCTTTCTCAAATCTTTCAATCATACTTTGAAGTTCTTTCTTAGAGTATTCTTTCTTCTCTATTTTAGCTTCTTCTACTTCATTAGTAATAGCTTCTTTAATTGACTTAATAATAGTCTTAGGTACAATACCATGTTCACTATTATATTTTTCTTGTATAGAACGTCTTCTAGTAGTTTCATCAATTGCAACTTTCATAGCACTACTTATTTCATCAGCATACATAATAACTTTACCATTAGCATTACGAGCAGCTCTACCAATAGTTTGAATTAAACTTCTATCGCTTCTTAAGAATCCTTGTTTATCAGCATCCATAATACAAATTAAAGATACCTCAGGTATATCAATGCCTTCTCTTAAAAGATTAATACCTACTACTATATCAATCTTACCAAGTCTTAAATTACGTATAATATTAAGTCTCTCAAGAGTTTTAATTTCATTATGTAAATAAGTTACTTTATAACCAAGTTCCTTTAAATATGATGTTAATTCTTCACTCATACGAATAGTAAGTGTAGTAATAAGAACTCTTTCATTCTTTTCAATTCTCATATTTATTTCATTAATAATATCATCTATTTGTCCCTTAGTACTACGAACATCAATAATAGGATCCAATAGTCCAGTAGGTCTAATAATTTGTTCAACACTTTTATCTACTAATGAAAGTTCATAATCCCCAGGTGTTGCAGATACATATATAACTTGATTTAATTTATTTAAAAATTCATCGAACTTTAATGGTCTATTATCCATCGCACTAGGAAGTCTAAAACCATAATCAACAAGAGTTTGTTTTCTCATATGGTCTCCATTATACATCCCTCTAACTTGTGGTAATGTAACATGACTTTCATCAATAACAAGTAAAAAGTCTTCAGGAAAGAAATCTATTAATGTAGTTGGAGTTTCTCCTTCTTCTCTTAAAGAAAGATGTCTACTATAGTTTTCAACCCCATGACAAAATCCAGTTTCACGAAGCATTTCTAAATCATACATAGTTCTTTCTCTAAGTCTTTGTTCTTCAAGTAATTTACCTTCTTCATGTAATACTTTTAATCTATCATTAAGTTCACTTTCAATTCTCTTAGTAGCTTCAATCATTTTTTCATCACTAGTGACAAATAAAGATGCTGGAAAAATACTTATAGTTTTAACACTACTATTAACTCTACCAGTTAATGGATCAAATAAACTTATCTTATCTATTTCATCACCAAACTGTTCAATACGAATACCACTTTTCTTTTCACCTATTGGTATTAATTCAATAGTGTCACCTTTAACTCTAAACGTACCACGTTTTAAATCAAGAACACTTCTTTCATATTGCATACCAACTAATTTTTCAAGGATTAAATCTCGATCAATAATATCCCCTACACTTAAATTAAGCATTCTATTTTTATATTCTTCTTTTTCTCCAATATTATATATACAAGAAACACTAGATACAATAATAGTGTCCCTTCTATCTATAATAGCAGCAGTAGCCGCATGTCTAAGTTCATCTATTTCATCATTAATAGATGAATCCTTTTCAATATATAAATCCTTACTAGGAACATATGCTTCAGGTTGATAATAATCGTAATATGAAACAAAATACTCTACTTTATTCTCAGGAAACAATTCCTTAAATTCAGCATATAATTGTCCAGCTAAAGTCTTATTATGAGCAAGTACTAAAGTTGGTTTATTAGTTCTTGCAATAATATTTGCAATAGTAAAAGTTTTACCAGTACCAGTAGCACCCAAAAGAACTTGATGTTTCTTTCCTTCATCAAGACCTTTAACTAACTCATCTATAGCCTGTGGTTGATCACCACTAGGTTTATAATCAGATACTAATTTAAACATAATATCACCAACCATATTTTAACATAAAAAAAGAAGTGTTTAAACAAGTTTAAGCACTTCGTACAAAGTAATTAATTAGCAAGCTAAGTAATTGCTTTGTGTACTAATATTATCATGACAAAATATACTTGTCAACACTTTTTAATAATTTCTTATCCAAGTTTCAGTTAATCTAATTTTATTAGAAATAACTAAGTCATGTTTATTCATGTCTATTGGTGTATTACAATAAGCACACTTACCATGACTAGCTTTTAACACAGCACCACAGTTAGGACAATTCTTTTCTACTTCTAAATTATTTTCTCTCTTAGAATGAGTAGTAAATATAAGTCTATATGAACATATACATCTATGAGTATCACTACCCTTTACTACATTACCCTTGTTATCAACAATATAGTCAAGCATATCAACATTTAAATCAACTATAACATTAATACCCTTCTTATTAAGACCAACATTATATAATGAAATATTCTCTAACTTAATATCATCAAATACATGTTTATATCCATTATATTTAATATTCTCAAGTCTAGCAAAATATCTATTATATAAAAAATCACTATAATGTCTTCTTAAAGTACTATAATCAAATTCACCCCATGCTTTAGCAACTAACTTAAATACATTAAAAGCATAATCTAATATTTCTTGTCTATTAAATCCAATTCTCTTTAATAATTCATCGTCATCATCATTAGTCTTAACAGCATGATCTTCTAAATCAAAATCATTAAATATAGAAAAATCATTCATTTCAGATATATCTTTAAACTTCTCAAAAACAACTTTCGTAACTTTAGTTACTTTACTATGTACCCATATTGATTTAATAATATTAAATACAAAAAATATAAAAACAAACACAAAAATAAGTACAAATACAATTCCCATAGCAAATTCCATAACTTCACTCCCTAAAACTCAAAATATTTAAATTTATTATCTTTATTACAATCAACACCAGATAAATAAGAATTATTACCAAAATATTTATCCATTTGATCTATCTTTCTAACACCCTTAAATATATCATTTACGATACATATAAGCTCAATAGTCTTATCTATCGCATTATCATATATTTCATCAACAGAAGTCTTATAACTCTTATTAGTAACTGGATTACACCAAGTATTATTATCATTATTTAAATCAGTATCTTTTATATTATAAAAAGATATATATTTTAATTTAAACTTATTAAATCTAAATAAATCTATTATAGAATATATAAATTTTTTAATACCATTCTTATGATATCTAAATAATTTATATACCGTCTTAGTTTTATTTAAAGCATCATAATACTTATTCCCACCATCTTTAACATAATATGTTTTATAAAGAACATTATTTAATACATTAATAACATCTTTATTTCTTTTAACAGGAAATATATCATTATAAAATTCATATTTAGAAATATTAATCTTTCTTCTTTTAGCAATATGTTTAGTAATCCCCATTTCACATTTCCTATGACCATCTAAATATTTATAAGTATTCTTATTTCTTTTATTAAATACACCTGTTTTATAGAATACATATGGATGTAAATAAGTATCAAAAACATAATGAGACATAAAACCATACAAACAACCCAATACATCATCATTTTCATATAATTCATTCTTAATAATATAACTAACATAATTCTTAAAGAAATCTAAACTTCTTTTTCTATGCATATTATTACCTATCTTAAATGTCTTAGATGAAAAATAAAATGGATCAGGACCTAAAGAAAAATAAATCATATTCTTATTTTTATATCTTAATTTTTTAGCAACATCTTTAGCTAAAAATGTATGAGATATTATTTCTGCCATAGTATTCACCTATTATCATTATACATAAAAAATAGATTAAGTTAAAGTTTAATCTATTTTTTTAATTTAAGTTTCATCGCATCATTATTAAATTCTTCTTTAGCTTTCTCAACATCAATTTTATCTTCTAAATTTAAGTGAGCAATACATCTTTCAAAATCTTTTGCTAGATCATCTCCACCGATCCCCATCTCTCTTGGTTGATCAAAGAAAATATCATTTGGCCCAAACTTTAAAGCTTTTCTAACAAAAGATTCACTACATGTACTACCATAACCATCTTCCCAATTTTCAGTAACATCAAGCGTCTCTAATATTCTAAAAAGAATTCTTCTTAAAAACTCAACGTGACATAAAGTTTTATATAATGCTTGCATGTTTAACTTTTCACCATGTCTTTTAACATTAACTACAATATATATAAGTTCTTTATATTTACTTGATAATTCAAAAGTATTTAAGTCAACATTATAACCAGCTCTTTCAAGAGCTTTTAATATATTAGTTATAATAATTGCTCTATGTAAAACTTGACTCTTAGTAGTTCCCCAATAATAAGAAAGTGCTACATGTATTCTTACAAATCTAGGTTTAGTTATTTTTTGTTCAGTTTCATAACACATAGGAAGTCCCATAGAATATGCTGGAACATTTAAATGCCCCCCAGCTACAGTTCTTACTGTTTTATATTTATGAATTTCAATATTTCTAGCATTATTAATATCACTTTGAAGTCTTAAAAATTCATCATATCCAGGATCAACATCACTAATTAAATCTTCAACTGCTTCACTATATGGTTTACCAGCAAAGTCCCTACTACCAGTTTCACTATGTAATTTTCCAAATACGCGTCTATTTAAAGAAGGATTAGCTTTTAAATAATCATATACATCATATAAATTATTAAATCTTGCTAAATATAATTTATAAGTTTCATCCCCAACAACCAAGTCTTCAACTGGAAATATATGATCAGGAAATAAATCATAATTTTTTTCTTTACGTTCCATAACTACTTCCTCCTCTTCTTCAACTTCTTCATCAACTACTTCATTAACTTCTTCTATAGTTTTAGTATTAAATAATTTTAATATTTCTTTTCTAATATTTTTAAAAAATTCTAATAATGTCATTATCTCTTATTATTCTTACATCCATAAACAAGTTTTTTAGCAAGAACTACTTCATCTACAGAACCAAGTAATGTTCCTTCTGGTATTTCAACATTTTCTTCTTCAATACCATAAATCTTCTTCATACTATTAGCTATAACTTTTAAATAATTATCATCTTTAGTTTGAATAAATTTTTCTCTTAATACTTGTTCAACACTCTTACTATTGTGTGAAATATATTTCATAATAGCAGATGCATCACGAGTAGTAATCATACCTGGTGGAGTTGATAGTCCATTCTTAGTAGCATATTCATCACAACATTTTCTAAAATTAATAAATAAGTTATACCAATTAGTATATTCTCCGAATATTCTTTCTTCTACTCTATTATCATAATCAAATCTTTTTGGAGTCATTCTCTCTTGTACAGATTCATCAATCTTACCTCGAGATGAGAATATTTGATTTTCACCCTCACCAGCAGTATTACCAGCACTAATCATTCTAAAATTAGGATGTATAGGTACAGTCATATCTTCAGCAAAAGTAACATATCTTTCCTTACCAGGATTTGCTAAAGTATCAAGAAGTCCAGAATATAATTCATTAAGTACTACTTGAGTATCAGTATTCCCATTATCAAATTCATCTAAACTAAGTAACTTACCATATAATAAAGCAACAAATGCTTGAGTAGCTCTAAATCTACCATGAGGATCATTATAAGCCATAATACTATATTTATCAGTTATCTTACCATTTTCAATTAAATCAATTCCAATTAAACTAGCAACTTGTTTAATTATATGAGATTTACCACATCCAGAAGGTCCCCATAAATATACCCAGTCACCTTCCATAACACAATTAATTACCTCATCAACCATATGATGGAATATTTCACCATTTTCTTCTCTTCTTTTCTTTTCATCTAAAATATGTCTATATCTAACATCAAAAGGAATAGATTCATCAAAAGCAGGAAGTATTATTCTACCAGCTTGTTCAGTAGGTAAAATAACATTAGGATTAGCAGGAACAACAACTCTATCATGACCAGGAATAATAATACCAGGACCATATGTAGTCATTCTTCTTACTTGTTCTTCCTTAGTTTCATTCATTCTAACTAAGGCTTCTTTAACAGCTTCACTATTTGCTGCTTCTTGTAAATATTGTTGTAATTGAGGTTCACTTTCAACATAACTCTTTAATGCTTCAACACTTCTTTCACTAGCAGTTTGAATTCTAAGTAATTCTTGTGTAGTTGTAGTTGATAAATTTTGAGCAGCAAGTCTAATATCTCTTAACTTAGCTTGAGTATCAGCAAGTATTTGATTAAATATTTGATCACTACTTTTCTTTAGAGAAGTTTCAAGTGTTAATATATATTGATCAAGTCTTTCAATTATTTCATTTTGAGCTTGAGTAATATTTTCTCTCATTTCGCTTACCTTAACAGTAGCATGTTCATCAAGTTCCTTCTTACCTTGACTAGTAAGTGTCTTTACAGTTTCTTGATATGTATTTACACGTCCTTGAATATTTTCTAATTTACGAATTAACGCTTGTGCTTTCTTAGCTTCGCTAGCAATTAAAGCAAGAGTCTTTTCATCTATTGGATACACTCCACATCTTTTCTTAGCTTCAGTAAGTCTTTCACTACTATAAGTATCAACATCATCAACAACATCTTTAATACCTTCAATAAAAGAAATTATTTCGCTCTTTAAAGTAGCTTGATTAATACAATATGGAGATACATTTATCGCATATGATATAACAGTATCTCTATAATCACATTCATCTATTAATTTCATAATTTGAATATAATCAAGTCTATTATCAAATAAAGGATATAACTTAGTATCTAACTTACTATTGCCACTAATTATTAATCTTTTAATAACTTCATAATCAGGAGTTTCTTTTCCAAGAGGAAGTAAAAATTTAACTTCTCCTAAAACAGTATCAAAATCCTCCCTAATATAATCACTATCACTATTTAATACTTCAAGAATAATAGAATTTAAAAAATCAAGTTCATAAAAATCATTATTACTCTTACCATCACGAATTTTACTAACATAACTTACAAAATAATTCTTATCTTCTTCACTTAAATTAGAGACACTACGAATGGCTCTTAATAAATTTTTATATGTTTTTTCCTCAACTGTTTCTTCACCAAATAATCCCATATTACTCACCTCTTACCAATTTTAAAGTTAACGCATCATTTAATATATCACCATTATCTAACACTCCATCACTTCTACTAACACTAACCAAATCATTAATATCAGTTATTCTAGATGCTTGATATAAATGATAAAACTTCTTATCCGCTAATTTTTCACTATAATATCCATTACATTTAGAGACATCTAAAAATGATGTTTCAATTAAATAAATACCATCTTTATTATTTAAACAAACACACTTACTATCTTTAATAAGTTCATCCAATGTAACACTTTCTCCAAAAACACTAACTGTATTATTTCTTTTATAATTTCTAGAATAAAAATCTTTCTTATAAAAACATTTATCACTTAAACTCAAATACATTGAATATATTTGTATAACTCTCTCTGTTTCACTAATTTCACTAACAGAATTATTAATTCCATAATAACTACCCCACGGTAAATAAAACCATCTAACCGCTATATCACTATCAAATGTAGTTATATTTCCAAAATCACAATTTACTTCATTTAAGTCTTCATTCTTATAATATATTGGTAAATTATTCTTCTTTATAGATTCTATTTTCTTAACAACTTCATTAGTAACTAAATAATTAAAGTCACTTGTTATACCAAGAGAATCTATATCAACAGATACATTAATATTATCTTTAGAAAATTTAATTCTAAGGTCAACACAAGAATTATTAACAATACCACCAACACTAATCTTATATTCATTATCACTTAATTTATCAAATGTAAAAGGAAAATATTTATGAATACCATTAACTTTTCCACTTAATAAATAATTATTTCTGTATCCACTAAATTCTTCATCAAAAGCAACTTCAATATCAGTATGACTTAAAAACTCTTTTAAATGATATTTAATAATATCAATCATCATATTAACTTCATCACATTGAAATAAAAGTGATGCATCATAACCATCTTTATCACAATAAAATTTATACAAGTTATTAACATCTAATAAAAGACCACTATCTAAAATTCTTTTAGTTCTTTCATCTATTTTAATAGTACTTCTCATTCTAAATGGATCAGTTAAACTATCTTCTAAAACATTATTCTTTTCATCGTTATATACTTCAGTAACTTTTCTAACAAGCAAATCAAAACCTTTGTCACGAGAACAAAGATTTAAACTCTTACCAGAATCATAATTAACAATAATCGCAGGGACAACTTCCATCTTACTAGACTTTGGAAGAACCATGTCATATATACTTATAGACTCAATATTTCTAATATTATATATTTCAATTAATAATTCATCCATTCCATATATACGCATAATTATCCCCCTAAACATGTATTTATTATTGTATAAATAATAGGAAAAAAAGTCAAATAAAAAACCTATAGTTTTAAACTATAGGTTATCCTTTAATATTAATAGATTTCTTATTTAAAGTTCTACCTTGCATTCTACTGATATATGGTTCATATAATTCAGAAACATATTCTTCAATATCAGGTAATATATCAGATACTTCAGCTTGTCTATATAATACATCATGTTTCTTAGAATCAGTTACATAGAATGAAACAATCTTTTGACTCTTTCTATCTAATTCACAAGCAAGTTCATAACCAAAGTAATCATATAATACAAATTCAACTATTTGACCATGATATCTATATTTAAATACTGGTCTACCTCTTTCAATAAACTCACTTACAGGAATAACTATATTATCTCTAGCATAAGCGTATGTATCACTTAATATAGCATCTCTTTGTCCTAAAGTAACAAATTGACTTTTATCTGGTGTATTAAGAGCAAATGGTTCATAATTCTTATAACCCATTTTTTCATTCTTAGGCATAGTTACATATATTTTATATTCACCATTACCTACCATAGAAATAACAAAATCATCAGTAGCTTTATCTTTAAAAGAAATACCTTCTAAAACAGTTAAATCTTCTAATTCATATTTACCCTTAATAGCATCAGCAAGTATTTTATTAACTTCAGCTAAAGTACTATAAATACCCTGAATTCTATCTTGATCCTTATGATCATCAAGTCTTAATAAAGCCATATTATATTTAGCTATAAACATTAAATGTAATTTCTTAATTAATTTATGTTTTTGTTTAAACTTAATAATATCTTCTTTCATTAAAGTTTTAACAGTATCAAACTTACGAGCAATAATACTTTCATCTAACTTAACTAAGAATTCATCTTTAGTAAATCCAGATAAATTAAATTCATCAGGTAAATTAATAATTTGTTTTCTTAATTTATAAAATTCATCTTTACGTTTTTCAAAATATCTATTAACAGATGCACCATATTGACCTATACTTTCAATAATACCTCTTTCTTCTTCAGGACTAATAGTATAAGAGAATAAAGGGCACATTAGTCTAGTAACTTCATCTTTAAAACATTCCATACTCATAACATATTCTTCATCACCAAATTGATGTCTTAATGAATTATAAACTCTTTTAAACATAGTTTTTTCATGAGTACTTTTTAAAGTTTCTAATTGAGTAAGAAATTCATCACAATTACAATTATAATCAATATTAAAGATAAAATGTTTAGGTATACCATTATCTATTCTATGAAACATTTCATAATTAGTATATATATCATGTATACCATTTCTAAACTTGTTAACAGCATCTCTTAATGTAGCTTCACTCATCATATCTTCTGCTCTAACATCTTCTTTATAAAACTTAATAACTTGTTTTCTTAAAATAGAATTACTACAGTTTTCAAAATATGCTTTCATATTCTTAATAACACTAGCTTTTCTAACAAAGAACATCATATCAGGCTCAGCATCAAAAGAACTACTTCTTCCTGTAGTTTTACCATAACCTCTATTATATTCATCAATTCTAGTTTTTAAATAATCATAAGCATTATTAATATCAACAGCTTGTTGATTTAATCTAGCTAATACTTCTTCTGGTTCGTTTTGATGTCTATCTGGATGGCATTCTTTCATTAATTGTCTATATTTAGACTTTAATATCGCATCAGTAAGAACATCAATATCATATAAATTTAAAATTTTTCTTGCTTCTTTAATACTCATAAAAAATTCCCCCTTTAATTCTTTATAAATCTTTCTACTCTTTAATCCTTTTCATTTACCCCATTTGAAAAGTGTCTACATTATACCACAAAATTAAAAAAAAAGCAAATTTAATTGCTTCTTTTATAGTTTAATATGCATGGAATGCTCTTTTTACTTCTTTCAAATTCATTAGGATATACCTCTACTAACATAGGTAACATACCTAAAACATCTTGTATTTCCATCTTCATAACACCATCAAATCTTTTGTTAACAATGTCACAAAATAACTTATATGCATCTTCCTTCATTTGTTCTTCAACAGACTTACCAGTTACTCTTTTAACTACTTTTCTTAAATCTGATTGATATTTACTCCATCCCATAACAATATCCATAGGATTCTTATCAGGATGACAAGCTTCATCTCTACATGGTATTAAATTAACACCGCCACTAGGTCTATCTTCTAAAGTATACATACATCCAGTATCAGTAAGCGCACTACATCTAGTTTTCATAGATAATAGATCAACTGCTGGTCTATTAACATTTCTAGCTCTTAAATATAAAAATGGTGTATTAGTCATTCTACCATTAATTCTTCTAAAGTTTTGAAAAGATACTATTGATACATATCCACCTTCTAAAATCTTAATAATAGAATTTACATTTAAATTATTAAAGTCATCAACAGAGTAATCACAACCACTCTTCTTACAACAAAATCCACCACATTCTTTACATATTTCTTTATCTTCATAAACAATATTTGACATATAACCCCTCCAATGCGATGCATATTATAACACAAAACATAAAAAAAGTAAATAAAAAGCAGTTTATATGCTGCTTTCTAATTCTTGCATTAATGCTGGTAAAATTTGTTTCTTTCTTGATATTAATTCATCAATAAATATTCCTTCGTAAACATTTTCTAAATCAAATGCTTCCTTTATTAACTCTTCACTATTAGTATTATATATTACATAACTTCCACCTTTAAATATATCAGTTATAAATAACATAACACCTTTATATTCTTCAACACTCATTTCATCTAATACTTTAATATATTCATCAATATTCTTATTAATTTCATCAAAATCCATAGTAGTAATAACAGCTATACCATATGGTTTATCATTAATAGTATAAGATTTAAAATCTTGATTAATTAGTTCATTTACACTAAGTCCCTTTATTGAACTAGCTTCTTTAAGCATTAATTTACCATATTCATTTATATCAATTTCTGCTTTTTTAGCAAGTTCAGTAGCCACTAATCTATCAAGTTCAGTAGTTGTAGGAGATGTAAATAATAAAGTATCTGATATAATCGCAGAAACTAATAACCCTGCGATATGTTTTGGTATATCTACTCTTTCTCTTCTATATTGCTCATAAATAATAGTTGCTGTACATCCAACAGGTCTAGAAATAAATGATATTGGAGATGTTGTACCTATACTACCTATATTATGATGATCAATAATCTCAACAATTTCTGCCTCATTAAGACCATCAATAGATTGCTCATAATTATTATGATCCACTAATATAACATTCTTTTTAGTATAACTATTAACATCAACAAGTCTAAGTACACCAACACATTCATTATTCTTTTTAACTATAGGATAATTAGTATAATTAAGTTTCTTCATAACATTAATAAAATCACTATAATATCCATCTATATCAATAGTAAATGGTTTCTTAGTTACATTTATATGCTTAATATAATTAGATAAACATATTTTATTACATATATCATAACTTCCATAACTACTTGAAATAACTGTTACTTTATTTTGAATAACTTTATCATATAATTCTTCTGGTAATACTCTATTTTTACTTAAAACAATTAATTGTACTTTAGAATCAATCGCATGTTCAAGAACTTTATATCTATCTCCAACTATTAATATACTTTTAGAATCTAATGTAACTTCTTTAATAAATGAATCACTACTAAAAGTAATAGTTTGTATTTCACCATCTATTTCATCCCTAAAAGATGTAATAACTTTAGCATTTAAAGTATCTAATAATAAATTTAAATTAGATTTAATTACCTTTCTATCTTCACCTATTAAATATTTAGCAACATCCTTAAAAGTAATATAACCAGTTATAATTTTCTTATCATCAACTAAAGGTACCGCAGTTAAATCATTATTCTTCATAAAATTAATCGTATCATTAATACTAGAATTTTCATTAACATACCCTTTCTTAACATATTTAAGATCCTTTATTTGAATTTTAACATCATTTAAGTACGAAGGAGTATCAACACCAAAATAATCAAGAACAAACTTACTTTCACGATTAATTGCACCAATAACTTTAGGTATAGAACAAACACCAATACTATTTTTTAAATAAGCAAGCGCTATAGCAGAACAAACAGAATCAGTATCTGGATTCTTATGACCAAAAACATATACATTTTTCATAATATAACTCCTTCCATCAAAATGTTTCTAAATGATACCACTTTTTAATAAATTTTTCAAGTATAAAACTTTTTAACAGATAAAAAATTAATGATATAATAAAAAAAATAAAATATAATGCAATAAAAAATATATTTAATGCATTATATATATGACTGGAGGAAAAGATATGTCAAATAATAAACTGTTAGATGAACTAATACTTAAAATTAAAAGCGGAGACACTCTAGCGCTAAGTGAACTCTATCATATAACCAAAACAGATATTTTTGCATTCGCTTTTTCAATAGTTAAAAACTATCATGATGCAGAAGATATATTACAAAATACATTTATAACAATACACAATAATTCTTATATGTATATACATAGTAAAAATGCTAAATCATGGATATTTACTATAGTAAGAAACCTATCTTTAATGAAATTAAGAAAAGACAAAAAAGAAATATCAATTTCACATGAAGATTTAGAAGCAATTTCAAAAGAACATAAAGAATTCACACATGATGATGAAATAATATTAGAATATTTCTTAAATGAACTTGATATAGAAGAAAGAAATATTGTTGTAATGTATAACCTAAACGGATTTAAACATAAAGAGATTGCTACTCTACTTAATATTCCAATAGGAACAGTATTATCAAAATATAATAGAAGCATCAAAAAACTAAAATCATTTATGAAGGAGGTAAACTAATGAAAAAGATATCTAATAAATTAAGAAATGCTTTTATGCATTGTACACCAGATAATTTAGATGAAATCCTAGATAAATGTGATAATAAAGGAAAGGAATATATTATGAAAAAAGAAAAAGTTAAAGACAAAGAAAAAAATTCAAGTTCTTGGGTTAAAAATTTATCATTCGTAGTATGTGGAATGTTTATAGCATTCGTAGGTATATTCACAACATATAAATTGGATCAAGCAAAAGTAGATTCAATAATTGAATTTGATGTAAACCCAAGTGTAGAATTAAAAATAAACAAAAATGAAAAAGTTTTAGAAGCAACATCATTAAATGATGATGGTGAAGCTATTCTAAAAGGTATGGATTTAAAAGATACAGATATAGATGTAGCAGTAAATGCTATAATTGGATCAATGTTAAAAAACGGATACATAAGTGAACTTCAAAACTCTATTCTAGTATCAGTTAAAAATGATGATTCAGTTAAAGGAAAAGAATTAGAAACAAGAATAACAAAAGAAATAAATGATTTATTAGTGTCATCTAAAATAGAGGGAGCTATAATGACTCAAACTCTAGATTCAAATGAAACAGGAAAAGATAATACAATTTCTGTAGGTAAAACAAAATTAATAAATGAAATTATCGCAGTAAATAACACATTAAAATTCGAAGATTTAGCTAAATTAAATATTAACGAATTAAACGTATTAAAAGAAAGTCAAAATGTTAAAACAGATAAAATAACTTCAACAGGTACAGCAAGTCAAAAAGGATATATCGGTAGTGATAAAGC
>JAZSKU010000054.1:0-2159 GCA_045535005.1 Bacilli bacterium | reverse complement strand
CTCACGACCATTTAGCATAGCTAATGCTTCTGCCTTTTGCTCTGCAATTTTTTCTTCTGCTTGCCCAGGTGTTGTTACTCCCCACATTTGGTAAAAGGTATTCATATTGAAAGGCAAATTATATAGTTTACCTTCAAAATTTGCCACAGGACAATTTGTATATCTATTAAAAGGAACAATATCGTTTACAAAATCCCACAACTCTTTATTACTTGTGTGAAAAATATGTGCACCATATTTATGCACATTAATGCCCTCTGTATGTTCACAATATACATTTCCACCCAATTGTGGACGTTTGTCTATAACAAGGCATTTCTTGCCTGCTTGCTTTGCCAAATAAGCAAATGTCGCTCCAAACAATCCAGAGCCAACTATAAGGTAATGGTAGTATCGCATTTCATTCTAAAAACTAATAATTAATTTTTCCTCTTTAATAATGTATATGAACAAATTGTTGAATCTGATGTCGCAAACACATCATAGTTTGTTGCTAAAAATATACTATCCATCGGAAGAATATATTGAGGCTCCCAACTTGATTTAGAATTGTCGATCATAAACACCCATAATGGTTTATTATATTTTATATCAAGCAAAAACAGACTATCAGTAGGGAAATATCTATATTGATTTGCTATTACAGGAGGTACTGCATTTTGTGCGATAATCTTATTACGATAAAAAAGAGATGAAAATGTATCATTATAATTCCATATACTATCCTTTTCTTCACCTGGTATAAGTAGGAATAACTTTTCTGACTCTGTGAAGGGTTTATTAGTTCTCTGACACAAAGAACCATGTATTAGTTTTGTAACTTCTTCTTTTAATACTGAATAACCTAGTTCTGAGTAAAGAAAGGATTCTTTTTTTCCACCCCAACGATTAGGAATCATTATAATTAATATTACCGTTATACAAATTATAGAATTATTCTTTTGTAAGAAAAGTAAGGTTATCATTAGAACAAAAATGGCAGGCATCAATGACATATAATAATGAGGGAATCCATTCCTTCCAAAAAATAGCACACATAATAATGCTATAGGGAATAATACCCATAATACATTTCTCTTATTTGCAGAATATGAAAGAATTATAGGTATAGAACACAGCGAAACTAATGGGATAGTAAATCTATATTCAAGTACATTTTTAATTATACCACCGCTGTAATTTAAATTAAAACCTATTAAGCCAAAGAAGAACTCATTTATAGCATGGTTATATAAAAAATAAATCACAATAGGAAATGAAATTAAGATAAATCCACCTAAAAATACTAAAGCATTAAGAAATGCTGTTTTAAATGTTTTTTGAACATAAATTAAGTAGACAAAAATACCACTCATCACACCACCACACTGTATAACAGCATCATTAGGTCTTATATAAAACATAAAACCAAAACATAGTCCATATATAAATCCATAAATATATGGATGTTTAGAGTTTTTATTTTGTATTAAATATGAAAGTGCGTAATAAATTGCAATAGAAGAAGGCAACAGACTGTACTCTTCTGTTAAATTCCCATATTCATATAAACCAGAATAAATAACAGCAGACAACAATAAAACAAGAAAAGAAAAAGTTGGTCTAATAAATAATCTTGATAGTTTAAACCATAATAAAAAAGTCAAAAAACAAAATATTATTTGTATAAGAAACAATCCCCATTGAGGAGATATTATTTCTCCAAGAGCATTAATAAAATATAAAATAGGGCCTTTATGATCAAAATAGTCCACATATGGAACGCCACCTTCTGTAATGACATATCCCATCATTTTAAATACAGAACTATCAGCACCCTCATAATTAAATTTTATTGAGGTTGTTGCAGAATTAAATAATACGAAGGTAAAAGCTATAAAAAAAATAAGTAAATAAAACCATTTACTTACGAAAAAAATATCCAGTTTCTTTAATAAGTCTTTCATTTCAAATTCTTATTTATCATTCTAAAATCACTTAATGCTTTAACACCTATTTTGAAGATACGTTTCATATTGATGGAATTCACTCCTCCTTGACGAGGACGGAATGTAATTGGATACCATGCGATATTGTAATTCCAACGAACAGCAATGGCACTTACTGCCACATTTGCTAGATTATAGTCTGTAGGAATTATGTCTAATATTGGTTTAAGT
>JAZSKU010000048.1:0-8831 GCA_045535005.1 Bacilli bacterium | reverse complement strand
CAATAAAAAAACTAATCCGAAGATTAGTCATTTATATTAAACAAACCGAAGTTTGAATAATATCATATGGAGCAGGTGATGGGAATCGAACCCACGTTAGCAGCTTGGAAGGCTGAAGTTCTACCATTAAACTACACCTGCATTTCCTGAATGCATAATTAATTTTACTTTATAAATATTAATTTGTCAACACTTTTTTTAAATTTTTTTGATTTGAATAAATTCGTAAATAATTATATACTTAATATAGGTGAATAATATGAAATTAAAAAATTTAAATCATCATAGTTCAATTCCAGCTATATGTATAATATTAGTCTTTATTGGATTTTCTGTTGGTATACTTACTGCTACATATTGGGGAGTAGAAAATTTCACATTTAGAAATATACTTGAAGCAACAATAAATAACGCAATGGGAGTAGGTGCTGCTTTAGCATTTGGATCAATTGGAATATTTTTATTCAGATATATATTTAAAAAACCAATAATAGTTAAAGCAAATCTTATTTCTAAAAAAATAGCTAAAAAAGAAAAATATGAAGAAAGACTTTGTTTCAATATATATAATGAAGAAAAAAATAGTCCACTACCTAACAGACAATACTTTGTGTCTCATGAACCAACTGACTTAGAAGAAGGAATGGATTATGCTTTATATGTTAAAGAACTTACATGGAATATTAAAAAAGTAGAAAAAATAAATGGAACCATGGAATTTACTACTAAAACCCCACCAATAAGAATGGATATAGTATTTTATATGATTGGGTTTATATTTTTATTCCCACTAGTATGTTTTATAATTAGTTTATTTTTATAAGTGATGTATTACATCACTTTTTCTTTATAATGAAATTCTTTTGTTATATAATATTAGTAGGTGATATATATGGACAGAATGAATGAAATAATAGATCTTTTAAATAAATATGCATATGAATATTACACATTAGATAAACCAACAGTAGACGATGCTGAATATGATAGATTAATGCAAGAATTAATTAAAATAGAGTCTTCACATCCTGAATGGATAAGAGATGATTCACCAACTAGAAAAATAGGTGGTGAAGTAATTGATGAGTTTGTTAAAGTAACTCATGAAGTACCTATGTTTAGTTTAGGAAATGTATTTAATGAAGAAGAAATACTTGAATTTGATGAAAGAATCAAAAAAGTATTTAAGAATCCTGAATATGTTTGTGAATTAAAAATAGATGGTTTAGCTGTTAGTATTGAATATAAAAATGGAAAACTATTTAGAGGAGCCACAAGAGGTAATGGAGTAGTTGGAGAAGATATAACTCATAATGTTAAAACTATTAAAACTATTCCACATAAACTTAACAAAGATGTTGATATAACTATTCGTGGTGAAATATATATGAGTAAGAAAAGTTTTGATAGATTAAATGCATACTGTGAAGAAAATGGATTAAATAAATTCCAAAATCCAAGAAATGCAGCAGCAGGCTCTATTAGACAATTAGATTCAAATATAGCATCTAAAAGAGGACTTGATGCATTCTTATATCATTATCCTCAAACAGAATTTAAAACTCATTATGAGAGTTTAAATTATATGAAAGAACTTGGTTTTACAGTAAATGAAAATGTAAAACTTTGTAAAACAATAGATGAAGTTATTTCATTTGTACATGAGTGGACAGAAAAAAGAAACACTCTTCCATATGAAATAGATGGTATAGTTATTAAAGTTAATGATATAAAGATGCAAGAAGAATTAGGATATACTGCTAAAGTACCTAAATGGGCTACAGCATATAAATTCCCACCAGAACATGTATTAACTAAATTAACTGATATTATATTTACAGTAGGTAGAACTGGTCAAATAACTCCTAATGCTGTATTAGAACCAGTAAGAGTTATGGGAAGTACTATAAGTAGAGCAACTCTTCATAATCAAGATTATGTAATAGAAAAAGACATAAGAAAAGGTGACTACGTTTACATATATAAAGCTGGAGATGTAATCCCTGCAGTAGATAGAGTAGAACTATCAAGAAGAGATGGAACAGAAGAAGAATTCCACATGATAACAAATTGTCCAATATGTGGAAGTGAATTAATACAAAAGAAAGGTATGGTAGATTTCTTCTGTGAAAACCCACATTGCGAAGCAAGAAAGATAGAAAGTTTAATTCACTTTGCATCAAGAGGAGCAATGAATATAGAAGGACTTGGAGAAAGAATAATAGAAGACTTCTATAACTATGGATACATTAAGAAATTTAGTGATATATATAAATTACATAATAAAAAAGAAGAATTAAAAGAATTAGAAGGTTTCGGTAATAAGAGTATAGAAACAATGTTAGAAAACATAGAATTATCTAAATCTAATTCACTTGATAGATTATTATTCGCTCTTGGAATAAATGGAGTAGGAGCTAAAACAGCTAAATTATTATGTAAATACTATAATAATATAGATTCACTTATTGATGCTAAAGTAGAAGAATTATCACAAATAAGAGATATCGGAGAAATACTTTCTATTAATATAGTAGAATACTTTAAAGATGAAAATAATATAAATGAATTAAAAGAATTAATATCTTTAGGAGTAAATACATCATATAATGGTAAAACTATTATAGAAGATGATAACTTCAAAGATAAGAAGTTTGTAATAACAGGTTCATTTGATAATATAACTCGTGATGAAATAAAAGAATTCATAGAATTACATGGTGGTTTAACTAGTGATTCAGTTAGTAAAAAAACAAATGTTGTTCTTGTAGGAAAAGACGCTGGAAGTAAAAAAGATAAAGCTATAGAACTAAATATAGAAATATGGGAACAAGAAAAATTATTTGAATTAATGCATAAAGTAGAAAATTAAAATAAAATATAGTATAATATTTATTGCCAAGGAAGGTGTTTAATTAAATGTCAAAAAGAAGAAAAAATCAAGATTTAAAAGTTATCTTTGCATTATTAGGTATACTTTTAGTTTGTGTAATAGTTATAGGGTTTGGTTTTTGGAAATTTTTCTATTCAGGAGCAGGCTCAACTAAATATGGCGATAGATTAGATGGAATAGAAGAATATGTATTAGATAAAAACTTAGAAGATAAAATTAAAGCTATCTACGGAAGTGAATCATCAGTAGGAGAAGTTAAAGTAACTATTGAAGGAAAAATAATATATATTAATATTGATTTCGTATCAACAGTTAAAAAAGCAACTGCTCAATCTTTAGCAGTTAAATCATTAAATGAGATAGGTGAAAAGAATCTAACTTATTATGATGTACAATATATATTAACTTACTCAGGTAGTGAAGAAAATAGTAACTTCCCAATGTTCGGAGCTAAAAGTTCATCAAGTTTAAAGGTAGTGTGGTAATTTTATGAAGAAGAAAAACAGAAAACTATTGATAGCACTATCAGTAGTAACATTATTAATAGTATTATTTATAGGTACTCTATATTATATAACAAGTACAGTTAATAATTATTCATATTCAGAAAAGAAATGGATAAATGATAACACAGATACTTCATATGATATATATATAGAAAAAGCTTTACCAATATTTAGTAATGGTGGTAAAGGAGTATATTATGACTATATAACTGATTTAAAATCAGATACAGGTCTTTCATTAAACGTAGTAACATCAGATACAAGTGAATTTGAATTATCAAATAAAAACATACTTGAAGAAGATGATATAGTTATTTATAAAGATCATTATGTAGTTATAGGAGAAAAAGACTCAGTAAATAAATTAACAGATTTAAGTTATAACAAAATAGGTATTCTAGCTACAGATAAAGAAATCGTAGAATACTATTTAACAGAATATAAAAATATAACAATTAAAACATATTCAAGTATTGATTCATTAGAAGCTGGATATGAAAAAGAAGAAGTTAATTTCATGGTTATACCTATGTATAAATATATAGATAAAATCATAGAACTTGATTATGAAATAGTATTCCATTTAGATGGATTATATTCATACTATACAATATCATTTGATAAAGAAAATCCAGAATTATCAAGTATAATGACTAAATTCTATTATAGATGGCAAGAAAAAGCACTAGAAAGAATTAATGAATATTTCTTAGATATATATTATGAAGCAGAAAATTATACAGAATTAGAAAAAGAATCAATTACAAATGATGACTTCTTAGTAGGTTATATAGAAAATCTTCCATATGAAGGTTTAGTAGGTGGAGATTTCACTGGACTTACTAATACATACTTAGATAGATTTGCTAGTATGACAGGTGTTACATATAAATATATAGAATATGAAACATCAAAAGAATTAAATAATGCACTTAAAGATAAAAAAATAGATTTAATGCTTAATTATTATTCACTAAGTAATGATAACTATACAAGCAGTAGAACACTTGGTTCAACTGACTATGTAGTACTTGCTCATGTAGATAATAATATCGTAGTAAATTCAATCTATAGTTTATCTAAAATGGAAATAGTTATGCTTGCTAATATGAATTTAAAATATAATATGGCAAGTAAAAACTTATTTGAAATAAAAGATTATGCTAACGTAAAAACATTAGTTAAAAATGTAGATGAAGAATCTATAATAATAATAGAAAAAGAAGTATATGATTATTATAAAGATTCAGAATTAAAAGATTATAATATTAGATATATAGATACAGTTAAATTAAATAATTCATTCTTATTATCAAATGAAAATGAATCATTCAATAACTTATTTGATTTCTACTTAAGTACATTAAGTGGTAATGAAATGAAAAATGAAAGTGTTGAAGGAGTAATCGAAACACTTAAAAATAATAGAATATTTAACTTTATTATGAGTAACTTAATCTATATAGTTGTTGCTGCTATATTCTTAGGATTCGTAAGTTACGGAATACTTAAAAAAGTATCTCAAACTAAAAAGATTAAGAAAGAAGATAGATTATATTACTTTGATGCAATGACTAACTTAAAGAATAGAAATTATCTAAATGATAATATAGATTTCTGGTCATCAACTAAAGTATATCCACAAGCAATAGTAGTAATCGATATTAACAAACTTAAAACACTTAATGATAAAGAAGGACATGAAGCAGGAGATAAACAAATTAAAGCTGTTGCTAGTGTGCTTATTAAAACACAAAGAGATAATACAGAAATAATGAGAACAGATGGTGATGAATTTATTATATATATGGTAGGATACGATGAAAAGAAAGTAGGTACATATATTCATAAATTAAATAGAGAATTACTATCATCACTTCCTAATAAACAATATGGTATATCAATTGGATATGCTATGATTACAAACGAACAAACTACAATAGATGATGCAATTAATGATTCTCTTGCTATGATTAGAAAATCAAAGGGATCAAATAATGAAAAATAGTGTTAGTAAAGTAAAAGATATGTTTTTAACAAAAGAAATTGGAATATTGCCAGGTAACCTAGCGTTTTCCTTTTTCTTATCTGTTATTCCAATTCTTACTTTAATATTCTATTTTCTAACATCATTTAATCTACCATTAGATATGATAAATGACTTCCTAAGAGAAACATTTCCATCGGGAGTAGTAGAATTATTACAACCAGTATTTACAAGCGAAATAACAGCTGATTCAATTGTTACATTAGTAATTGGTATAATGGTTGCTGCAAATGGTTGTAATGCCATAATAGTTGCAAGTAATACAATATATAACTTTAAGAATGGACCATTCCTAAAAAGAATGATTAAGTCACTTATGTTAACAATATGCATAATATTACTTATAGCATTCGTAGTAATCGTACCACTTCTTGGTAAAACAATACTTAATTTAGTAACATCAGTATTAGACTTTGGAAGTAAAGAAGGATTAATATTAAATACAATATATTATGCTATACAACTTCCAATATCACTTCTAATAATGTTCTTCTTTATTAAATTAGTATATACTTTCGCACCAGATGAAAGAATACCAAGTAAATACGTAACAAAAGGAGCAATATTTACTACAATAACATGGTTACTTATTACAACAATATTCTCATATTATATTAATAATATAGCTAGATATGACCTTGTATATGGTAACTTAGCAAACATAGTAATGTTACTCTTATGGTTTTATGTACTTGCATATGTATTTGTAATAGGTCTTTACCTAAATAAAACAATAACAGAAGAAGGTATAGAAAAAACAAATACAATAAAACTAGAAGAAATAAGAAAAAAAATAAAGAACGAAAAGAAGAAAAAATAATGTCATTCGACATTATTTTTATTTATATAAGAGTATTTTTATAATAGGTGAAACTATGTATAAAGTAAAAATATTTGATGAAAATCATGAAAAAGATTTAGAAAATAGTATTAACAATTTTTTAATTAACAACAATTATGATATAATAGATATACAATTTAAAACATCAGTAGCGATGTATAGTCAAGAACAAATATATTGCTTTTCAGCAATGATTATATATAAGGAGTAAATATGAAGAAGAATTCTTTTGTAGAAGGTACTCTTATAGCATCATTATCTTTATTATTAATAAAAGTATTAGGTGCTATTTATGTAATACCTTTTTATAACATAGTAGGTGAATTAGGTGGAGCATTATATTCATATGCTTATAGTGTATATGCTTTAGTTATAAATATATGTACAGCAGGTATACCACTAGCAATAAGCAAAATAGTAAGTGAATATAATACACTCGAAATGTACGATGCAAAAGAAAGAACCTTAAAAATAGGTAATAAAATAGTATTAGTAGCATCCGCAATATTATTCTTCGCAATGTTCCTATTCGCAAAAGAATTTGCTTATATATTTGTAGGAGATATAACAGGTGGTAATACAATAGAAGATGTAGAACTTGTTATTAGAAGTATTTCATTTTGTTTATTAATAGTACCACTTTTAGCAGTTAAAAAAGGTTACTTACAAGGACAAAAATATATAACAGCTACAACAAATAGTCAATTATTAGAACAAATAGTTAGAATATCATTCTTATTAGTAGGATCTTATTTAGCAATAAAAGTATTCGCATTAGATGTAAGTATCGGAGTAGCTATCGCAGTATTTAGTGCATTTATAGCTGGTCTTAGTGCATATATATATTTAGAACTACAAATAAGAAAAAATAAAAAAGAATTAAATATATCAGACAAAAATCATAAAGATCAAGTATCAAATAAATCGATATTCAAAAAAATATTAAAATTCAGTATACCACTTATTATAGTATCTATATCAATAGATATATATAATATGACCGATTTAGCTCTTATTATAAGAGGATTAAGTATAATAGGGTATACGGGTGTAGAAGCAGAAACAATAGCTAGTGTAATGGCTACATGGGCATCTAAAATATGTTTAATTGTAAATGCTATCGCATCAGGTTTAAGTATTAGTTTAATACCACATATGGTAAGTAATCTTGTTAAGAAAGATTATAAAGGTATAAACTCACAATTTATAAAATCAATTGGTATTATCATAGTAGTAGGACTACCTATGAGTACAGGTATATGTTTACTATCAAAAGAAATATATACAATATTCTATGGTGAAAGCTTATATGGAGGAATAGTTCTTAGAATGTTACCATTCTCAATATTACTAACTAATATAAACTTCATAATAAGTATGGTACTACAAAACTTAAATAAATTTAAAACAGTTTATATAAGCACATTTACAGGATTAATAATAAACGCATTACTTGATATACCATTAATCCTATTATGTAACAAGATAGGTATATATCCATATTATGGAGCAATATTCGCAACACTAATAGGTACTTCAGTATCAATATTTATATCAATGAGAAGTTTAAAGAAAGAAATGAAATTCAAGTATTCAGGAATACTAACTATATTAAAGAAATTAATAATTCCATTATTAGCTATGTCAGTAGTAGTATTCTTAATTATTAATTATATTAGTGGATACTTCACATCAAGATTATCACTTCTAATACCATGTTTAATATGTGCTGCAATTGGTGCATTAATATATGGAATAATAACCCTAAAAAATGGACTACTTTATGAAGTATTAGGAGAAGAATATGTAAACAATATTCTAAAGAAATTAAAACTAAAAAGAGGGTAAACCTCTTTTTTTATTGTTGCTAACAAAGATGTTGATTAAGAAAAAAATGATATATGAAATAAGAGGAAAACAAGTAATACTAGATAGTGACTTAGCTAAATTATATGGCTGTGCCAATGGTACTAAAACAATAAATCAGGCTATAAAAAGAAATATAGAAAGATTTCCAGAAGATTTTTATTTTCAACTAACAAAAGAAGAATTTACAAACTTGAAGTTTCAATTTGAAACTTCAAATTCAAATGGATACGCTGGTATTAGAAAAATGCCATATGTATTCACAGAACAAGGTATAGCAATGCTTTCAACAGTTTTAAGAAAGAACAATAGGACTAATATCTTCACCAGTTGAAAGTGGTGAGGGTAGTGGTAATGGTAATAATACAGGAGAACACGTTGGAAATTATAATGATTAAGAATCTACTGTATATATATTAGAAGATGCTTGGATCTTTAATGATTTGCCTAGTATCCCACTTAATAATTATATTGTTTAACTCAAATGTAAGGCTAAGAGGACCTATAATATTTAAATTAAAAAAATACAAGATTCATTCTTGTATTTTTATTTGCATTTTAATGAGTTAATTTAAATAGTAATGCACCGATTATAACACCTATACAAATTGTTAAGACTATTACAAAGATTACTAAATATCTATTTGTAAATCCATAATCTCCACCTCTAAGAACTAA
>JAZSKU010000092.1:0-11341 GCA_045535005.1 Bacilli bacterium | reverse complement strand
ATACTTTTTATTATTATATTTAAGTATATATTTACCAACAACAGTATTTCTTTTTAATGGAGCTTCTACATCATATAACTTAATATCTGTTTCATAATTAACATCTTTTGTATCTTTAGAAACTATTAATTTAATATCATCTTTTAAATAATAATTATAATTTTCTTTTATAGAATTCTTAACTTTAATAGTACCTCTAAAATCATTTTTATCTTTTATTAATTCACTTCCATAATTACTAAAACCATATTCTAATAATGATATAGTATCACTACTTCTATTATCTTTAGAATTAGAATTCATCACTACACTAATAAGTCTCATATTATTTTTATTCATAGTTGCAGTTAAACAATAACCTGCTTTAGATGTATAACCTGTTTTTAAGCCATCTATTCCTTTATAAAACTTAATTAACTTATTTGTATTAACCAGCCAATGATTTTCTCCTGAAACATTTATATATTCATCATAAGTACTTGATATTTTTATAGCTAAATCATGTTTAACAAGTTCACTTGCGATTAATGCCATATCATATGCAGTTGTATAGTGCCCTTCTTCATCTAAACCATGAGGATTCTTAAAATTAGTATTAACACATCCTAATTCTCTTGCTCTTTCATTCATCTTTTCTACAAACTTTTCTTCACTACCATAAATATATTCAGCTATAGCAACAGCAGCATCATTAGCAGAAGCAATACCAATACCTTTAATTAAATCTTCAACTTTTACACTACTTCCTTCTTCAATAAATATTTGAGTACCACCCATACTTTGAGCATTCTTAGATATTATTACTTCATCATCTAATTTAATTCTTCCGTTTTCTAACTCTTCCATCGCTATTAACATAGTCATAATCTTAGTCATAGATGCCGGATACATCTTCTTATCTTTGTCTTTCTCATATAATATTTTATTAGTAGTAGTTTCAATTAAAACACCAGTTTCACTATTACTAATAAGTTCTAAAGCACAAACCTCAAACAAAATAAAATAACTAAATAATAATACTATTATCTTTTTCATATACACCTCATTAATAATATGAAAACAAATAAAAAAGTTTCCATTTGGAAACTTCTTCATACTACTACATAATAGGAGTATTATCGTTGTTATTAACAGTTTCAGCATTGTGAACTGGATTTGGATGAGCATTATTATTATGTTTATGCTCTTTAATCTTTTTAACAACTGATTCTGGAGTAGTACCTGCAGCATCAAATGCTTTTAATACTTCTATTGGCATACAGAAAATAATTGTATTACTTTGATCACTACTTACATCGTTAATAGTTGATAAAGTTCTTAAATGTAATGCACCTGGAACACTTGACATAGTTGCAGCAGCTTCAGCTAAGTTATTAGCAGCTTCAACTTCACCACTAGCTTTAGTAATAACAGCCATTTTTTCTCTTTCAGCTTCAGCAGCTTTAGCAATAACTCTCTTCATTTCTTCAGGTAATGCTATATCTTTAAGTTCAACATTTTCTACTTTGATTCCCCATGGATCAGTAGCTTTATCGATAATTTCACAAATAACACTTGATAATTTTTCTCTTTGAGTTAATAACTCATCTAAAGAAACGCTACCTACAGTATTTCTCATTGTAGTTTGAGCAAGTTGAGAAACAGCATAATAGAAGTTTTCTACTTCTAATAAAGCTTTACCAGCATCAAATATTCTATAATAAATAACTGCATTAATTCTTACAGAAATATTATCTTTAGTAATAGCATCTTGTTCTGGAACATCAACTGCTTTTGTTCTGATATCTATTTTCTTATAACTTTGAATAATTGGCCAAACTATTTTCCAACCAGGTTCCATTGTTTCAGTATACTTACCTTGAGTAAACTTAACACCTCTTTCATATTGGTTAATTTGAACAATACTCTTTAATACAAGAAATATAAATACAATGAATAAAAATATAAAAAATCCCATGATTTCACTCCTTCCTATGATAATTATATTATAAAATAAAAAGAAAATAAATAGAAACTTTATTAATTTATTTTTAAACATAAAAAATAAAAAATGTTTCTATAAAGAAACATTCATAATTTCAAAACTAGTTATTTTAAGTCCCCATTCAAAACATAATTTATTTAAAGAATTAAGTACTTCATTAGAGTATCTATCTTTAGAATTTACAAATTCATTATAATTAACATTGCGTATAATACTAACTAAAAATACTTGTGATGCTTGACTAACAGTAAACTTAATATTAAACAAGTTTTTAACAGCTTTTTCACTATCAAATATTTCATATGAAAACTTAGCATTAACTTTAATACTTCTTTTATCTTTAGTAATTATTTTAGCTTTATAACTATTATTCTTAAATCTACTCTTTTCATCAATAACTTCATTAACATTAAATTCTATTGTTTTAGGAGCTATATTTAATTTCTTAGCTATACTAAACATAGGTAATATTCTTATACCTGGTTTTAATATTTTATCCCCTTTTTTAGTCTTTAAAAGTCCAATTTCATCTCTTTTAATATATATAGTACTTTTAAATATCATAAATATTATTAAAGCACCAATTATAATTAAATGAATAATAATATCTTTCATAATAAACCTCACACCATTATTTTAACACAAAAAAAGAAGTTTTCAAAACTTCTCAATTTTACCAATCGTTACTCTTATCATATCCATTAGTTTCATATTTAGAACATTTAATATATGGATTATAAATTACACCACTACCAGCATTAATAATTTTAACATAACCAGAACATTCTTTATCTCTTTCATCATATAATTTATTAACATAGCCACCATAATAAAGAGTACTACTTCTAACAATAATCATATCTTCAGTAATAGTATGATTATAATAATCACTAAAATACTTTCTAGCTCCTTCAGTTAATTTAGTTTCTAATGTTTGATATGAAAAATCGTTATTAGAATTACTAGCAGGCGTTCTACCTGTATTTTCTTGATTACCAAGTAATCCTAGTTGATTAAGTCCAATAGTAGCCATAACTAAACATATTAAGAATAATAAAATAAATAATAATTCGACTCTTAGTCCCCATCCATTCTTATTCATAGTATTTCACCCACTTACATTATATAACAAAATAAATTAATTTACCACAAGAATTCTTCTACTTTACTTTTACTATCACTATCAAGACAATCTAATATCTTATTTCTTCTTTCATATAGTTTTAAAGCACTTTCAAATTCAACTAACTTATCATCTATTTGATTAACAAACTTACTAACATAAGATTTACTAACATCATAAAGTTCACTAACTTCATTTAAAGAATAATCTTCATAATAATAATATTCAAAATATTCTCTTTCTCTATCAGTTAATAAATTCTTATATATTTCATATAATTCTACTTTATAATCACGTTCTAACATTATAACTCCTTAAATAAACCATAAATATATTTTTCTATATCAAATGGAATTAAATCAGTTTCTTTTTCACCAAGACCAACAAACTTAACAGGAATATCAACTAATTCTTTAATAGCAAGAACTATACCACCTTTAGCAGTACCATCAAGTTTAGTAAGAACTATACCAGTTATATTAGTAATTTCTTTAAAACTCTTAGCTTGACTTATTCCATTTTGACCAGTAGTAGCATCTATAACAAGTAATGTTTCAGCGCATCCACCTACTAAATCATTAATAACTTTATTCATCTTTTCAAGTTCTTTCATTAAATTAACTTTATTTTGAAGTCTACCAGCAGTATCTACTAAAACAACATCAAACTTTTCTTCTTTAGCTTTTAATAAACCATCATATATTACAGCAGAAGGATCTGTTCTATCATCACCATAAAAAGTAACATTTAATTTATCTGCCCATTCTTTTAATTGATTAACAGCACCAGCTCTAAAAGTGTCTCCTGCAACTACCATAACTTTCTTACCATCATTTTTAAGTTTATTAGCTATCTTAGCAATACTAGTAGTTTTACCAACACCATTAACACCTACAAAAAGCATAACATTAATTTCATTATCTTTAATATTAAGTTTACTAGATAAAATATCATTACCTACATAAATCATAAATAATTCATCAACAATAACTTCTTTAAGATATTCAAAATCAGTTATATTTTCTTTTTTAACTCTATCTCTCAATCTATCAACAAAGTCCATAACTGTATTAACACCAATATCAGCAGTAATAAGAATTTCCTCTAATTCATCATAAAAGTCATCACTTATTTTAGTATATTTAATACCAAGTAAACTAAGTTTAGAAACAAAATTATCTCTTGATTTAGATAAGCCTTCTACATATAATTCAGTTTCTTTAACTTCTTCTATTTCTTCAGTAGAAATATCCTCTATTTTATTTTCTTCAATTTTCTCTTTAACTTCTTCTTGTTTACTAAATATATTTTTAATTTTACTAAATAATCCCATGATTTCACCTCAATATATTATTATACTATAAATTTATAATTTCTCTAATATAAAATTATTCCATAGCTTCTCTTCATTTATATTAGTAGAACTATTTGTTTGATAAAAAGATAGCAATTTAAACTTTTTAGTAGATTCAATTAAATCAATAAATTCATCTTTAGTTAAATAATTAAAGTATCTACCATTATTTATTTCTTCACCACTACCATTTTTAAAACAAGTATAAAATATTCCTTTATCTTTAAGTGATAAATATATTTTATCAATAACATTTAATAATTCTTTTTTATCAACATGTATTATAGATGAACAAGCCCATACACCATCATATTTATTTATTTCATTTAAATCATTAAAGTCCATACATTTAACATTAATACCTGTGTAATTACTCGCAAGCTTACATAATTCACTACTTCCATCTATAGCATCAACTTTATATCCTAAATCTAAAAAATATTTACTATCACGACCACTACCACACCCAAAATCTAAAATATATCCACCTTGAATTATATTTTTTAAGAATAATTCATATGCTTTATTCATATCAGCTTTTATAGTAGTATCAAAATATTCCTTAGCATTTTCATTATAATAATCTATAGTATTCATTTCTTCACCTACTTAAATTCTAACATGTATAAACTTATGAAGTCTAGACAAAACAACTTTTTTTTGATATAATCTGAACATATAAATTAACTTTTTGAAAAGGGATGATAATATGAATAGTAAAAACAAAGAGACTTTAGTCTGCGCTCTTGGTGGCTTAGGCGAAGTTGGTAAAAACATGTATGTAATAATGCATGAAGAAGAATTATTTATTATAGATTCTGGAGTAATGTTTCCAGAAGATGATTTAATGGGAATAGATTATGTTTTAGCAGATTATTCACATTTAAAAAATATGCAAGATAAAATTAAAGGTTTAATAATCACACACGGTCTTGAAGATCATATTGGTGGTATACCTTTTCTACTTCAAAATATTGAGATACCTGTTATATATGCACCTAATATTGCATCTAAATTAATTAAAAATAAATTAGAAGAAAGAAATATTAAGATGCCTAAAACTATAACAGTAAATGAAGAATTAAATATTAAAACAAAATACTTTGATATTAATTTCTTCACTACTACACACTCAATACCAGATTCATTTGGTATGGCAATTAAAACTCCAAATGGAACTATAGTGGAAACAGGAGACTTTAAATTTGACTTTACTCCAATTGGACCAATAGCTAATATTGGAAAAATGGCTTCTATAGGAAATGATGGAGTTACATTACTTTTAAGTGATTCAACAAATGCATTAACACCAGGATTTAGTAATTCAGAATCAGTTGTTGATGAAGCATTATCAGAAATATTTGCTGCTAATACAGATTCAAGAATTATCTTAGCGACATTCGCAAGTAATATATATAGACTTACTCATATAGTTGAAACATGTAAAGAAAATAATAGAAAAGTTGTAGTATTCGGAAGAAGTATGAATACTAATATAGAAATAGCTTTAGAATGTGGATACATAAAAGATAAAGATATATTTATAAGTAGCGAAGAAGCTAATAAAATGGAACCATCAAAAGTATGTTTATTATGTACTGGTAGTCAAGGAGAACCACTTGCAGCATTATCAAGAATCGCAAATGGTAACGATAGAAATATAACACTTATGCCAAATGATACAGTTATATTCTCATCTTCACCTATTCCAGGTAACGCAATGTCAATAAATAGAATAATAAATAAATTATATTTAAAAGGCGCTAAAGTATATACTAATACAAGTGAATATGATGTTCACACTTCAGGTCACGCTAAACAAGAAGAATTAAAATTATTATTAAGACTTATAAGACCAAAATACTTTATGCCTATGCATGGTGAATATAGAATGTTAAAAGCACATGCTGACTTAGCCGTAACATGTGATGTTAAAGAAGAAAATACATTCGTACTAAAAAATGGTGATATACTTGCTATAAAAGATAACGAAGTATACAAAAAAGGAACTATTCCAATTAACGATATATATGTTGATGGTAGTAGAATTGGTGATGTAGGATTATCACTAATAAAAGATAGAAAAATAATGTCTACAGATGGTGTATTAATAGTAATATTAAATGTAGACTTAAAAAATAGAAAATTAGTTTTAGAACCAAATATAACTACTAGAGGTTTCGTAGTAGTTAACGATAATCAAGAATTAATTAAACAAATTCAAGATAAAACTAATTTAATCACACTTAATGAACTTGAAAAAGAAAACTTCAATTTAACAGATCTTAAAAATAGAATAATATTAGAAATAAATGCTTATGTAATAGAATTAACTGGAAGAAGACCTATTATTATTCCAATGATATTAAATATAAATGAAGAATAAAAAAATAGACTCAAATGAGTCTATTTTTTATTTAACTAAAACTCTATCAAATGTAGAAGAACTATTATCGTCAAATGACTTATAAGTTACTCTTAAATATTCAGCAATATCATCATCAAAATCTATCTCACCTTCAAAGTATCCCCTATTTACTAAAGCTAACTTATGACTAGGTAAATCAGATAATGTAGGAACTCTAAATACAGCATATTTATCATCATGACTACATTTATATTGATGACTATGTCCCATAAAATTAAGAAGAACTATTTTATCTTCAGGATTATTTAATAAACGAGATATATCGTGTTTTAAAGATATATATTCACTTCTAATCTTAATATATGCACTCTTATATCCTAATAGATCAAAGTCATCACGACAAGCAAGTAAAGGTTCTATATCAACACCATCATTAACAATAGAAAAAGCATCATGATTACCAAGTAAAATATGATTAGTAATATCTTTATCATAACAATAATCATTAATAACATGTTCTAATTGACTATCTAAATTCTTATATTCTCTCTTACATCTTCTATAGTTAGCATACGCTCCTTCAAGTAAATCCCCAGTATGAAATATATGTCTTATATTATTTTTAGCAGCATGTTGATAAACCATGTCTAAATAAGCCATATTTTCATAAACACTACCAAAATGAGTATCAGATATAACAATAAACTTAAAAGAATTACCAAGCATAGATACTTCACCTAATTGTCCAAACTTAGCATCAGTACTAACAACACTACCATCAAGTCCTTTTAACTTCATAGTATCACTAACAGAAATAATACTATTTCTTCTATTATTTTTTCTATTCGTATTCTTAACAACTAAAGTTTGTTCAATAAGAGCAGTCTTTATTAAATCAATATACTTTCTTTCTCCATCATTAGCATAAGTAAGTAGTGAGAAATACATTTGTTTTAAGAAACTTAAATATCTATCATAATCTATTTTTAAAGTAGACATAATAACATCATTTGAAATACCATCACATAAAAATTCAAATATTTGATTTTTAACACCACCAAAATCACGAGTAATATTTTTATATTTCTTTTTAACAACTAATCTATCTATCAATATAACAACATCTAATTTATCTTCATCTAAAGAAGTAATAATTTGAGTTTTAATATGCTTTAATGCATTTACTACATAAGTTCTATCTAAATGTAATATAGTAGCTATATCATCGATATTCTTATTTTGTCTAAGTAAAATTATCATATTGTTATAAACATCGAAATTTACACTCATATTATCCCCCTTTTCAATAAAGTTTCATTATTATAACATAAAAAAAGAGTTTTTTAAACTCTTATTTATTTGGATCAACTATTACTTTAATAGATTCAGTTTTACCACTTGTTAAATCTAAATATGCATCTTGTACTTCATCAAGACCTATTTCTTTAGATACAAATTTCATTAAATCAATTTGTTTATTTTCTAAAAGTTCTAAACAAGTTCTAAATTCATCTTTAGTATAAGCTATAGCTCCTAAAATAGTTTGTTCAGCCATTACTGATATAACTGTTGGAATTGTTATTGGTCCTAAAGAAACACCAACTAATACAATCTTACCACCTTGTTTACAAGCTTGCATAGCAGTTGTAACAGCAGCACCATTACCACAACATTCAATAACTGTATCAAAACCTTCTGGTAATTTAGTTCTTAATGTAGCAACACATTCTTCATCTGCTAAGAACCATTCATCTACCACATCTAAATCAACAGCTTTTTTACCTCTCATTGGATTAGTTTCTGTTAAAGCAACATAACTAGCTCCTTCTTTTTTAGCAAACATTGCACTAACAAGTCCAATGATGCCACCACCGATAATAAGTACTTTTTCTCCTACTTTAATATCAGCTAAATGAATAGCATGTAGACCAACTGCAGCAGGTTCTACCATAGCAGCTTCAGTATCACTAACATTATCAGGTACTTTAATAATCATATCATTACGTACACTAATTTTACTTGTTAATCCACCTGGATTTTCTAAACTAAGACCAACAGCTTGAGACCAAGTCTCTTTACAATATTGAACATTACCCATTTCACATGCTTCACATTTACCACATGGACTAATTGGTAAAGCAGTAACTCTATCTCCTACTTTAAAGTCTTCACTTCCACCGTTGTCTTCAACAATACCACAGAATTCATGTCCCATAACTAATCCTTCTGGTTGTCCGATATCCCAGTAATGAATATCACTTCCACAAATACCGCTCTTAGTTACATGAATTAGTGATTTACCTACTTCTTTAGTAGGTTCTTTTATTTCTTTAACTTCGAAATCTTTAACTCCTTTAATAGCAACACACTTCATATTTTTCCTCCTAAATAGTTAAATACATATCGTTAATATCTAACTTCCACTATTATAACTATATACTAAATAACAAAAAAAGTAAATAAGAGAAACCTTTAAATGTAAACAAAAAAAAGAGTTACTTTCGTAACTCTAATATTCATATGGTGGAGAATATCGGACTTGAACCGATGACCCCCTGCGTGCAAGGCAGATGCTCTAGCCAACTGAGCTAATTCCCCATACGGTAGGCACTTGATAACAATCAAGCATATTAATAGTAACATATGCTTTATTTATTGTCAAGCACCTTTTTTATTATTTTGTTAAAATATTCATTATTTCAAGCCCAAGTTTAAAGTTATCATGTCTAATTACATCATTTTCTATCTTAACTAGTGGCTTACTTACATTAACAATAGATATATTATTCTTATCAACTACTACTAAATCCTTTTGTTCTTTAGTTTCGTATATCTTTTGTACTTTCTTACTAACCTTTTCATTATTAGTAATAACTATATCTATCTTCTTTTCACCTAAATAATTATTTAATAAATCTAAGTGATCACTAACACTAAATCCATCTGTCTCACCAGGTTGTGTCATTAAATTACAAACATATATTATTTTAGCATTACTTCTATCTATCGCTTCAACTACTTCTTCACAAAGTAAATTAGGAATTATACTAGTATATACACTACCCATACTAAGTATAATAGCTTCACTATCTAATATAGAATCTATAACTTCTTTATTAACAATTGGTTTTTCTTTGTAATATACTCTTTTAATCTTCTTATAAGATTTAGTTATTTCACTTTCTCCTTCAATAATACTATCATCTTCCATAGTTGCACATAAAGTAACACAATCATCAGTTAAAGGAAGAACTTTACCTTTTAAATTTAATATATTACTTATTTGTTTAATACCACTACTTAAATTACCTGATATATCAGTTAAAGCAGTTAATAAAATATTACCAACAGTATGACCATCTAAATCACTAGTAGTATTAAATCTATAATTAACTAATTTTCCAACTATTTCTTCAGTCTCACTAAGACTAATTAATACTCTTCTAATATCTCCAACTGCTGGAACATTAAATTCTCTTCTTAATTTTCCAGTACTCTTTCCATCATCAGCTACAGAAACTACAGCAGTAATATCAAAAGGAAATTGCTTAAGCCCTTTTAATAATACAGATTGTCCTGTACCTCCACCCAAAACCACGACTTTTTTCATATCTACTCCTTATCTACAAAATATGCATAATATTCTTCAAAACATATATCTTCACTTTTAATTAATGTAGCAGCATCTTCACCTACATATCTAAGTCTCCATGTGTATCCATTAAATAAAGTTAAATCTTTTTTATCATCATCAAATCTAAATATAAATCCATAATTATGAGCATTATCTCTTAACCATAAATATTCTTTAGTTTGTTTAACATCATCAAAACTCTCAGTATAAACATATGGCACAACATCAAAAGATAAACCTGTTTGATATTCAGAATGTCCTGGTCTAGCAACTAATCTATCTGCTTCTTCAAGACCCCAACTATCTTTATATGAATTAAATATCTTTTCTTGTTCTTTATAGCTTCTATAACCATCTGACATTACAAAAGTATATCCTTCATCCTTAGCAGCCATAAACATCTCTATTATTGGATTCATAATACTTTCACTTATTTTAACACCACTAAGAGCATATTGACTAGACACTTCAATAATATCTTCTGGTTCATAATCTTTACTAAGACCATATAAACGATTAACAAGCATAAGTTCATTTTTAGAAACATCAGTTTCCTTTACCTCATCAATCCATTCAACAGTACTTTCAGTATTAATTATCGCAACTATTTTAGAATTATCAGTTTTCTTATTTTCATTTTTATATTCAATATATTTATCTAAATTCTTAAATATAAAATACTTCTCACTAATAAAACCAGTTAAATACTCATTATATTCCATTTTAAGTAGAATATCTTTTTCATTATCTTTTAACTCTTCATCTATAGTATTAAACTCTTCTAAAGTATATCCAAGTTCTGTAAATTTATACTCATAAGTTTTCTTATAATTTATATTATTCACTAATTTAACAATACCAATTACTATACCAACTAA
>JAZSKU010000033.1:0-16570 GCA_045535005.1 Bacilli bacterium | reverse complement strand
ATGCATTAAATAGTTTGCCTAATATTTATGTGACAATTTAATCGATAGGGTGTATTTCTAGAGGCAAAATAGAAGTATGCATGCTGCGGGGATATTTATCTAATGGATAAATATCCTCTTTTTTATTATTTTAAAAGGAGGGATAAATATGAATGAAATAATAGAAAAACAAAATATTAATGTAGAGGATATGATTTATGAAATTGATGGAAACGATATAATAGTAGATACATTCGAAAAATTCTCTGAAAGATTTTCTTGGAATCTCTCAACAAAAGAAACAACTGAAATTTCAAGGTCGAAATTTTAGACCTTGAAAATAAAAAGAGGTGAAAATATAAAATATGGTTCTAGAGTTTTTACGGAGCAAGGTATATATATGTTAGCGACAATATTAAAATCTAAGGTTGCAACACATGTATCAATAGTAATCATGGATACATTTGTAAAAATAAGACATTATATAAATTATAATAATGAAATATATAAGTAATTTATCAACAATTTTACTGTTGTTTTTTTAATATTTTAAGTGTAAACCTACATATAACTAAATTGACAATGAACTAATGTATTTATATACTTAAAATATAATAGATACATGATATATGTATTAAAAGAAAGGAATTATAAAAATGAAAAACAAAAAATCTCTTCTAAGTGTTGCTTTAGTAGCATTAATTTTAGTATTAGGTGTAGGTTATGCAATCGTATCTAGTGTTGGTTTATCAATCAATGGTACTGCTGGAACATTAACTGATGAAACTGATTTAAATGTTATATTTACTGATATAGCAGATCAAAGTGATAACTTTATTGAAGACGCATCATTTAATGGAACATCAGCTAGTTTTACTATTAAAGATTTATCTCGTGTAGGAGATGGAGCAGAAATATTATATACTGTTACTAACCAAGAAGAAGATATTAATGCTAATTTAGGACAATTAGTAATTACAAATAGTAATCCAGATTACTTTACTGTAAGTGCTTATTACCAAGGGGTTGGAGTAGGTGCAGCTGAAACTTATCAATTAGATGCTGGAAAGAGTGTTAATGTTGATTTAGTAGTTAGTTTAAAGAAAACTCCAACAACTCATCAAACAGCTACAATTAAAGTTGATTTTGTTGCTAGCCCAATCGCTCAATAATTTAACGTTTAAAAAACTACAAGATTTCTTGTAGTTTTTATTTGTTATAAATCATTTGTACTTTACCAAAAGTATCTGAGTCACTTAATAAATTATTTTCTTCAAGTACTTTCTTAACTTGTTTAGCAACACCCATATTACCATCAATAAGTTCTATATCAGGGAATATCTTTCTTATATTTCTTTTGCAATGTGGATAATGTGTACAACCAAGAACAATTGAGTCTATATTTTTATTAACATATTTTTTTAATAATTTCTTTAATAATTTATCTATATCATCTTTAGTACCAAATTCAATTGTATCAGCAAGACCTTTACATGATAATAAAGTTATCTTTTGATCAGGTTTTTTATTCATCCTAATTAAGTCATGAACTCTTTCTGATTTGATAGTACCAGGAGTAGCCATTACTAAAGTGTTTTTATAATTTTTATCACAAGCAACTTTTATAGCAGGCTCAGTACCTATAAAAATCATATCACTATATTTTTCTCTTAATTTTTTTATACATTTAGTAGTTGCAGTATTACAAGCAACAACAATAATTTTAACATCTCTTTTAATTAACAATTCAACTATATTACAAACAATAGTAAATAATTCTTCTTCACTTTTTTCGCCATAAGGATTATTTTTAGAATCAGCATAATATAAAAAGTTTTCATTAGGAAGTAAATCCCTTATAACACTAAGAGTAGTAAGTCCCCCAATACCTGAATCAAATACTCCAATCATTCTATTCATAAAGTCACCTTCAAACATATTATAACACAATATAAAAAAGTATCTAATTATTTGTAATTTAAAGTGTAAAATGATAGAATATTAATGAATTAACTTTATTAAATATAGTATTATTAATATAATAGGAGAAATTATGGAATCAATTGTAAATTTTATTTTAGATATATTTGGTGGTATAACTGCATTAAAATATGGTAAAGAATTATTAGTATTTATTATATCTTTAATGCCTATATTAGAATTAAGAGGAGGGCTTTTAGCAGCATCACTTTTAGGTGTTCATCCATTAAGTGCTTATATTATTTCTATAATAGGTAATGTTTTACCAGTACCATTTATTTTATTATTTATTAATAAGATTCTTGAATGGATGGAACATTGTAAAATTAAAACATTTAAGAAGATTGCTAAATGGTTACATAAAAAAGCAGATAAAAATAAACATAAAATTGAAAAATATGGTTATCTAGGATTAGTTTTATTTGTAGGTGTACCACTTCCTGGTACTGGAGCATGGACTGGTTGTTTAATAGCTTCAATATTAAATATGGATAGAAAGAAATCTTTCTTAGCAGCATTACTTGGTATAATAATGGCAAGTATAATTATGATGTTAATATCTTATGGAATATTATCTAATTTAATAAATTAATACATGAAAATGTATTTTTTTATGGAAAGTTTTAAAAATAGTAATAATTATGTTATAATTTACACGTAAGAAGAGGGAGAAAATATGAATTTAACTGCATTAATAATAACAATTATATCTTCATTATCTTTCTTTGTTGGATATATAATAACTAAATTTATAAAAAATGAGAAAAAACTAGTTATATTTTCAACAGGATTTGCATTCGTAATAATATTAGGATTAATTTTATTTCATTTATTACCTGAATGTTTAGAATTAATATCAAATAAATTAATAATAGTATTATGTGTTATCGCAGGTATATTAATTTTAAAAGCATTAGATTATTTTATACCAGATCATAATCATTCACATGGACATGATCATATAGAACATATTGGTATCATATCTTCTTTAGCACTTATACTACATAATGTTATAGAAGGTACAGCATTATATACTACAAGTACCACAGATATAAAATTAGGTATAATAATGGCTATTGGAGTTGCTTTCCATAATATACCACTTGGTATTCAAATATCATCAATGATAAAAAATAATAAGAATAAATTACTAATGATTATATTATTAGTTGTTTCATGTATAATTGGACCAATTTTATTAAATTTAATCGGAATTACACTCGATACTGCATTATTAGGTGTATTAATTTCAATAACTTTAGGAATGTTAATATATATATCTATGTTTGAATTACTTTGTGAAATAAATGAACACAAAAAAAATAAAGAAATGTTATATGGAGTAATTATAGGTTTAATACTTATAATCGTACATCATTTTATAGGGTAAGTTATGAAAAGAGAAAGATTAGATATTGTATATGAAGATAAACATTTAATAATAGTTAATAAAAAAGGGAATATACCAACTATTAAAAGTGACAAATATAAAGATAACTTATATTCACAAGTATATGATTATCTTCACAAAAAGAATCATAAAGTATTCGTAGTGCATAGATTAGATAAAGATACTAGTGGAATGGTAATATTTGCTAAAACACAAAAAGTAAAAGAAGATTTACAAGATAATTGGGATAATGTTATTAGAAAATACATTTCAGTAGTACATGGTAAAACAAAAGATAGTGATTTAATAAGTTCTTACTTAAAAGAAACCAAAACTTTACACACATATTCAACAAATGATAAAAGTGGTAAATTAGCTAAAACAAAGTATAAACTTATTAAAAGTAATAAACAATATAGTTTAATAGAAATAGAACTACTAACAGGTAGAAAAAATCAAATAAGAGTACATATGCAAGATAATAAAACTCCTATAGTAGGAGATAAAAAATATGGTAAGAAGGATGGTTATAGAACAATGTTCTTATTTGAAAACTATCTAGAGTTTATACATCCAGTAACAAAACAAAAATTAATTTTTAATTTAGAAGTTCCAGAAAATTATAAGAAAATGGTGATTTAATGAAGGATAAAAAGATTTATATAGTACTTACACAAACATATACAGGTTTAGCAAGAACAATTAAAGCAATCACAAGAAATAAATATTCTCATATATCTATTTCATTTGATAAAGAATGTACTCACATGTATTCTTTTGGAAGAAAATATGATTGGTTTCCTTTCCTAGGTATCTTTAAAATAGAAGATATTAACAAAGGATTATTCCAAAAGAATGAAAACGCTCTTATAGCTATATATGAAATAACTGTAAATGAATATAAATATAAGAAGATCATCAAAAAAATAGAAGAAATAGAAAAAGATAACAAGGGTTATAATATTATAGGGTTATTACTAGCAGAATTTAGAATTAAATTACATAGAAAGAAATATTATTGTTCAGAATTTGTATTTGAAGTTCTATCAAGTAAAAAAGTAAAAATTATAAATAGTGATAATGTATTATTTAGACCAGAAGAAATAGTAAGTGGAACAACTAATAAATTAATATATGAAGGATTCATAAGAGATTATGCTAACAGCTAATCTCTTATTTTTTTAGCGTGAACAACTATTCTTTTGTTATTTTTATAACAAGAAGATAGAGTAAGTATAGTATCTTTACCACTAATATCTATATCGAAATTATACACACTTCTTCTTTTAATTATGTTTATAAAAGTATCATTTATATTAAGATTTAAGTAATAGTTTTCATTCTTAGTAGTATAAACACTAAATATATGAAATTTATGCTTTTCATACATGGTTTCAAATGTAATAATGTAATTATCTTTATTATTAAACCATTTTTTCTTTAACATATCTTTTAAACTACCAAACATAGTTTTATTTAGCATACTATGTCCATAAATAATAGTGTGTTTATCTAGTTCTATACTATTATTTCTATAATCCATAAATATACTACCAGCAAAAGTGTATTTGCCATAATTATCATGAGTTAAATAATATTTGTTATCATCCCCTTGCATAACAGTATAATTCACATTCGTTCCTTTAACAACTAAATGACCAACACTATTAGGTATTATCTCATTAATAACAATATCTTCTTCAATTGGATACTCTCTATAATAATAAAATAACAAAATATAAACAATTAAAAATATCTTCTTCATACTTATATTATTGTACAAAGAAGATATAAACACTTTTTTATGGAGAAAGTTCACTAGGAATCTCTGTTGTTTCAGTAGTTTCTTTTTTAGGCTTACTAGATTTATATGTAATACTTCTAGTAGGTTGAGTACCTTTTATAAATAAATGAGTTTGTTTCTTAGATGAAGGTGTTTTAGATGTAGCAAGTAAAGGAGGGTTAGATCCAACAACTACAGTTGCACTAACAATTCCTTTAGGTCTTTTAAATTTAGAATTCTTTTCAAAAATTTTAGTAACAATTTTCTTTTGAATTTTAGTTCTTTCACTCCATGCATGTGATGAAGTATTATAAGTTTTTTTAGTTAATTTATCATATCCATACCATATAGCAACACTATAATCAGGGCTATAAGTAACTGTCCATGCATCCTGTATAACTTTATCAGAAAGACCTAATTTCTTAAGAAGTTTATCATCATAACTACTTGTACCTGTTTTAGTAGCTATATCAGTACCTTTAACTTTAATACTTGATTTAGTAACTTTCTTAAGCATATGAGATATCATATATGCGGTAGTATCTTTCATAACTCTTTTTTTATCATAATTGAATTCTTCAACTACTTCTTTATTATTGTCTTTATAAACTATTTTAGTAAAACTATGACTTTCGGTATGATATCCTCCGTTACCAAATGAAGAATAAGCACTAGCAAGTTCAACAGGACTAACACCAGTAAATCCACCAATTGAATGAGCTTCATTAATATATTTAGAAGTACCTAAATATTCAGGTGTAATACCTAAAGATGTAACAAACTTATTAATTTTAGAATTACTTATTTTTTTAAAAGCTTGAAGAGCACAAGTATTACGAGAACGCACAAGACATTGTTCCATGGTTAAGAACCCCTGATATCTGTTATCTACATTGTGCATTACGCCACCATTAGTATAACTTACTGGTTTATCAACAAATGGTGTGTAAGTTGACCAATTTTTATATTCAATTCCAGGTCCATAATCAAATAATGGTTTAGCTGTACTACCAGGATGTCTACTTATTTGAGTTGCATAATTTAATGACATTTCAGTATTTTTGTTACGTCCTGCGCCAACTGCAATTATTGCACCAGTATCATTATCTATAACACCGATACCAACTTGTACTTTTTTATCTTTAAATTTATGAGTTTTATAAAATTTATTTATTACATCTTGTTTCTCTCTATCCATAGTAGAATATATATCCATAGATACTTCATATGGATTAAGACCAGTTCTATCAATTACTTCTTGTACAACTGTATCAATAAATCCTTGATATGGACTTACATTTGTATTTTGTTCATCTAATATATCTTCTATATGAATACATTTAGCGGCATTAGCTTCAGTTAAAGTTATATACCCATGTCTTAACATTAAATCAATAACTTCGTTTTTTCTTTCATTTGTTTTATCTGGATTAACATATGGATCGTATTCACCTGGTGCTTGAAACATACCTGCAATCATAGCTGATTCAACTAAATTTAAATCATTAACACTCTTACCAAAATAAACATTAGATGCCATTTCAACACCATATGTACCAGCACCTAAATATGGTGAATTAACATAAAACTCAATAATACTTTTTTTATTATATTTACCCTCAATCTTAAATATTGATAAATATATATCAGTAAATTTTCTAACTATACCATCAAAACCTTCTGTTTCAGTACTTGTAAAAGTATTTTTAGATACTTGCATAGTTATAGTAGAAGCACCACCAGCATATCCACCCTTAATATAACTAAATGATGCTTTTAAAAATCTTAATATATCAAGACCGTTATGTTCATAAAATCTTGAGTCTTCAGTAGCAATAATCGCATCTATTAAAACCTCAGGTAAATCTTCATAAGTAACTAATTGTCTCTTTTCAGTACCAATAGTAGTAATTAATTCACCTTTATTATCATATATATTAGAAGACTCGTTTTTATAAAGTAAATCAGTCTTAAATTCTGGGGCGTTAAGAAAAATATATGCAAAAAAACCTGTAACTAATGTAATACAGATAAACATAATACTACAAAAAGCAATAATTAATTTTTTTCTTCTATTTCTTTTTCTCATGACCCTCTATATTTATTATATACCAAATTTTCAAAAATATTTCACTATTAAAATTATAATAAAAATGTTATAATACAAAGTGAAAACGAAAAAGGAATGAGAATTATGATGAAATGTGTAGTAATCTATAATCCAAATAGTGGTAAACTATCGAATAGATTAGGCATTAAAAAATTATATAAAATACTTGAAAACTATGGATATGACACAGAAATAATACATACAGAATATAAAGGTCATGCTAAAGAATTAACTAAGAATCTTAAACATGTAGATTTATTATTATGTGCTGGTGGAGATGGAACTTTAAATGAAGTAATTTCTGGAAATATTGAAAGAAAGAAACCAATTCTTTTAGGACATTTACCACTTGGTAGTGTTAATGATGTAGCTCATATGTATGGTATGACAGGTGATATAAACAGAAATACTGTTATGTTATTAAATGGAGCTCAAAAGAACATTGATGTATGTTTAATAAATAATAATCCATTTGTATACATAGCTTGTATAGGTGCATATGTAGATATATCTTATGCTACACCAAGAAAATTAAAAGAAAAATATGGTCGTTTAGCATACATAATATATGCTATCAAACAATTAAAACAAAATCTTCAATTTTATAACTTAAAATATGTTGTTGATGGAGTAGAACATGAACAAAAATGTTCATTTATATTCATAACAAATAGTAATAGAGTAGCAGGGGTTAATAATATATATCCAGATGTTAAACTTGATGATAATAAATTTGAATTATTAATTTGTGATATTAAAAATAAATGGGATATATTAAAATCAGTATTCTATTTAAAAAGAAAAGATCTAAATAAAATACCAGGATTCACATATATTAAAACAGATAACGTTAAATTAATATTTGATGAAACACCACCTTCATGGTGTATAGATGGTGATGAATTAGAACATAACACAAAAGAATTTGAAATAAGAATCAACAAAGATAATACTATGTTATTACCAACTAAAAATATTGATAAGTTATTTGAAGAAATTAAATATGAAGATGATGAAACTTTAGAGTAAATTCTAAAGTTTTTTAATTTATTGTATTTTAAAAATATATAATTTAGTTTATAATATATAGTATAAGATAAAGAGGAGTATTTATGGATGCAATAGTAGCTATAGTATTGTTATTAATTGGATTTTTTGTGTTAATAAAATGTTCAGATATTTTTGTAGATGCAGTTAGTTCTATTGCAACTAATTTTAAAATGTCTAAAATGATGATTGCTCTTACTGTAGCAGCATTTGGAACATGTGCTCCAGAACTTGCAATATCATTTAACAGTATATCTTCTGGTAGTGGAGATATAGCTCTTGCTAATGTACTTGGTAGTAACGTTGTTAATATCTTGTTAATTGTTGGTCTTGCTGCATGTGTAGCACCGATAAGAGTAAAAGATGAAGTAACAAAAAAAGAACTTCCGATTTTAGCTCTTATAACAACAATGTTCGCACTAGCTATAATTTCACACTATGTATTAGATGGAAATACTAAATTTATATTAGATAGATTTGATGGTTTATTATTTATATTCTTCTTCATGGTATTTATATTCTATATAGTATCAGTTGTTAAATCAAAACAAGGTATATTTGAACATGAAAAACCAAAATATAGTATGGCAAAATCGATAATATATACAATACTTTGTTGTATAGGTATTATTCTTGCTTCAGATCTAGTTGTTGATAACGCGCAAAACCTAGCAACACTATTTAAAGTTAGTCCTAAAATAATAACAATGACAGTTGTAGTTATAGGAACATCACTTCCAGAAATGACAATGACAGTTATAGCAGCTAAAAAAGGAGAATTTGATATAGCACTTGGTAACATAGTTGGAACAAATATATTTAATATAGGTATAGTTCTAGGACTACCATTATTAATATTTGATGGATTCTCATCATTTGATTTCAATATGATAGATGTACTTGCAGTACATGTAGCGGCATTCACATTATATTTCTTCTCTAAAAACGATAAAGTTTTAACAAAATTAGAGGGTATAGTAATGATTTCGTTATTCTTAATGTACTATGCATATATATTGTTTATATAAGACACTTAGTGTCTTTTTTTATTGAAAACTTGCAAACAATCCCATTAATTTAGTATAATGAAAAAGGATGTGATTGTTTATGAAAAGACGCCTAGGTGATAGGAAAGATGCAAAAAAAATAAGAAAGATAGATGGTATGCATAATATCATGTTTGATTTAAAGCCAAGAAGATGTGATTCAGATGTTTATATAAATCAAAAGGTAGATGTAACTAATCTAATTAAGTATATTGAAAAAAAGAAAGAAGAAAATAAAGACACAGATGAAAAAATAACTTTTTTTCATGCTTTTTCAATGGCATTTGCTAAAACTGTATACAATAGACCATTATTAAATAGATTTGTTTGTAATAGAACTCTTTATGAAAGAAATGATATAGTAGTAGCATTTGTTGCCAAAATAGCATTTGAAGACACTAGTGAAGAAGTAATGATAAATATCAAAATAGAAGAAAATGATACTATTGATGATATTAGTAAAAAGATTAAGAAAAGAGTAGATAAAATTAGAAATTCAAAATCTACTAAAAAAGAAAATACAAATAATGTAGTAGATATCGTAGGTAAATTACCAAAACCAATAAGAATGTTTATTGTAGGTATTATTAAATGGTTAGATAAACATGGTTGGTTACCATCATTTGTAACAGAAGATAACTTATATTATAGTTCAATCATTTTATCAAATTTAGGAACTTTAAAAATAGGTTCAATATATCATAACTTAACTGACTTTGGTACAAGTTCAATACTTGCTACTATGGGTCAAATACATAAAGAAGTAATTGTAGATAAAGACGGAAAACAAAAAGTAGTAGATATTTGTGACTTTGGTATTAACTGTGATGAAAGAATCGCAGATGGATATTATTTTGCAAAATCTATAGAAATGTTTGATTATATTTTAAATCATCCAGAAATGTTAGAGGAGAAAGTAAATGAAAAAATCGAAATTAATGAAAGATAGACCTTGGTTATCTCAATATAAAGAAGGAGTTAAACCAAATCTAGTTTATACACAATCAACTATGGTAGGACACTTCCTTGAAGCAGTTGCTAGATATCCAGAAAATATAGCATACGAATACTTTGGAAGAACGTGTACATATAGAGAATTATTTGAAAAAATAAGAGCAACAGCAAGAGGATTAAAAGCACAAGGAGTACAAGAAGGAGATAAAGTTACTATTTGTATGCCTAATACTCCAGAAGCAATAGAAATGTTTTATGCTGTTAACATGGTAGGTGCTATTGCATCAATGGTACACCCACTATCAGGAGAAAAAGAAATAGAATTATACTTAAATCAAGCAGGTAGTAAATTCTTATTTGCATTAGATTTAGTATATGATAAAGTACATAACATTGTAGATAATACAAATGTAACAAAAATAGTTATTGGTTCAGCAGGAGATAACCTAAAACCAATTAAAAAATTATTATATAAATATAAATCTAGAGGTAATACTCCTAAAATAGAACTTACTGATGATATTATGACATGGTCAGAATTCATAAATTATGGATATGACTATACAGGAGAAATTGCGTGTCTAAAAAAAGCAGAAGATCCAGCTGTAATATTATATAGTGGTGGAACAAGTGGAGATCCAAAAGGAATTGTATTATCAAACTTAAACTTCAATGCTCTTGCTCAACAAAGTTTTGAAATGATAGATGAAGCAGGTCCTGGAGATAGTGTTTTAGCAATATTACCAATATTCCATGGATTTGGTTTAGGTGTTTGTATTCATACACCATTATGTTCAGGTATGAAAGTATTATTAATACCACAATTTGATCCAAAGAAATTTGCTAAGTTAATTAAGCAAAAACAACCAAACTTTATATGTGCAGTACCTGCATTATATGAAGCGTTAACAAAATCAAAAGTTGGTAAAAATGAATTATCATTTATTAAATGTGCAATTGCTGGTGGAGACTTTATGTCAGCAGGACTTAAAAATAAAGTTGATACATTCTTAAAAGAACACGGAAGTACTGCAGAAGTAAGAATAGGTTATGGACTTACTGAATCATCAGCAGCATCATGCGTTACAATTTCAGGACAATATAGAGAAGGATCAATTGGAGTACCTTTCCCAGATACATATTATAAAATTGTTCATGTTGGTACACATGTTGAAGTTCCATATGGAGAAGATGGAGAAATATGTATTTCAGGTCCAACAGTAATGCAAGGATATTTAGATAACTTAGAAGAAACAATCCAAACTCTAAGAACACATGATGATGGTAGAACATGGTTACATACAGGAGATATAGGTTGTATGGATGAAGATGGAATTGTTTACTTTAGACAAAGAGTTAAAAGAATGATCGTATCAAATGGATATAATCTATACCCAAGTTATATAGAACAAGTTATAAATTCAATGGATGAAGTATTCACAAGTGTAGTAATTGGTATACCACATCCTAAAAAAGTACAAGTTGCAAAAGCATTTGTAGTATTAAATGAAGGATATAAACCTGGAAAAGATATGGAAAAGAAAATACGTGCACATTGTGAACGTAATTTAGCAAAATATTCTCTTCCAAGTGAAATAGAATTCAAAGAATCTCTTCCTAAAACTTTAGTAGGAAAAGTAGCTTATAGAGAATTAGAAAAATAATTATAAAGGAGTAAATATGAAAAAATTTGATGTTGCTATAGTTGGTGCAGGTCCAGCAGGATTATTTTGTGCATATGAACTAATAGAAAAAAACAATAAACTTAAAATCGCACTTATAGATAAAGGACAAAAAGCAGATACAAGAATGTGCCCTATGAAAATTAATGGTGGTAAATGTGTTAACTGTCCAACTTGTCAAATTCTATCAGGATTTGGTGGAGCTGGAACATTCTCAGATGGTAAATTAAACTTCATACCAAAATTAGGTAAAAGTGATTTATTCAAATACATGCCTCAAAGTGAAGCATATCAACTAATAGATGACACAGAAGAAATATTTACTAAATTTAAAATGGATAGTGATATATATCCATCTAATATGGAAGAAGCAGAAGAAATAAAAAAAGATGTAGCTAAAACAGGAGCAAGACTTCTTCTAATTAAACAAAAACACTTAGGTAGTGACAAATTACCAACATATATAAAAGAGTTCACAGATTATCTTGAAAACAAAGGTGTAACAATATTAGAAAACTCTAATGTATTAGATATTGTTAGTAAAGATAAAACAAATCATGAATTAGTAATTGAAGGTAAAGAATCAATAACTGCTAAAAAAGTAGTAGTAGCACCTGGTAGAACTGGAGCTAAATGGATACAAGAATTAGCAGATAAATATAAAATACCATACACAAGTCAAAGTATTGAAATAGGTGTAAGAGTAGAAGTTAGAAAAGAAATATTACAAGATATTACAGATGTAATATATGATCCAACTATATTTATTAAAACAGATAGTTATACAGATGAAATAAGAACATTCTGTACTAACCCAGGAGGATTCGTTGCTAAAGAAAATTACTATGGTTATATATGTGTAAATGGTCACTCATTAAAAGATATAAAATCTAATAATTCAAACTTTGCATTTATTAGTAAAATAGGTCTTACAGAACCAGCAACAAACACAAGACTTTATGGTGAAAGTATTGCAAGAATAGCAAATATTCTTGGAGACTCTAAACCAATTATTCAACAACTTAGAGACTTAAGAAGAGGTAGAAGAAGTGAATGGAAAAGAATCAACAAAGGATTCATTGAACCAACACTTAAGGATTGTGTAGCAGGAGATTTATCATTAATCTTACCACATAGAATAATAACTAATATTCTAGAAGGCTTAGAAAAATTAGATAAAATAATACCTGGTGTTAATAATGATGAAACATTATTATATGGACCAGAAATAAAATTCTTCAGTAATGAAATAGATACTAACAATCAATTCAAATTAGAAGATTATGATATATATTTCGTAGGAGATGGAGCTGGTAAAGCTGGTAATATAGTAGCTGCAGCTGCAACAGGTTTAGTAGCAGCAAGAGATATTCTAAAGGATTAAATATGATAAACGATGAAATGATTGCAAGAACAACATCAGTTCTTGTTTATCATAGTGATGATATATATATAAAATATTTATTAGAAAATATAGATTTTTTAGAAAGAACAGCAGATACAATATTAAGAGAACTTGAAATGGTTGATTTTCCAGAATATATATATGATATGTATATGCCACTTGAAACAACACTTTCTTTAACACAAGAATTCTTATCAACAATAAATGAAGAATATCCAAAAAGATTTGAAACATTAATTCAAAACGGAAGTTTTAATTTATATGATGGAAGCGATAAAGAAAATAGAAGATTATATGGCTTACAAGCATATCATGAAGCATATGAAGAAAATAACGAAGAAAGAGTAAATATAAATGTTCCAATCGGACACACAATAGATGATTTATACACAATAATACATGAATTTATACATAATACAAATATGTCAGAAAGTGTTGATAGAAGTATTTATACAGAAACATCTTCAATACTATATGAATATTTATTATATAGATTCTTAAAAGAAAAAGATGTAAATCAACAAGATAACAAATATTCATTATTATATAGAGTTAAAGACTTAAGAAGAAAAGCTAACTTTATAAGTACATATTGTAAATTTGTTAAAGAAACAAGAAAAGAATATAAACTAAATACTGATGAAGAAACTTTAGAAGAAGATTATCATTCAGTATCATCTGATATTAAGTATTATCTAGGAGAATTAATATCAGTATTAAAATATCATGATTTAGTAAGAGGAATTATAGATATAAAACATATAAATAATTTTAATAAAGGAATAACTAAAAATGATGATAATGAAAGTTTAAATTATCTTTTTATAAAAGAACCAACAGATGAAGAATTAAGTTCATCACTAACATATATTTTAGAAGAATTAATGAAAAATAATTCTAAAACCAATAAGTAGGGTTATATACTAATAAAATAATCACACTTGTTGTGATTATTTTATTTGAAATAAAGTTTTTCTATTTAAAAAATAAGTATAATATGTTAAAATGATTTATAGATAAGGAAGGTAAATGTCGTGGGAAAAGTAATATCGTTAGTTAATCAAAAGGGTGGAGTAGGTAAAACAACAACAAGCATAAATTTGTCTAGTTCTCTAGGACATTTAGGTAAAAAAGTGTTATTAATTGACCTTGATCCTCAAAGTAATAGTACTACAGGATTAGGTATAGATAGAATGAAAATTAAAAAAAGTATTTATAATGTTATCATGGGTGAATGTGATATCAATGAAACTATAATTAAAACACCATATAAAAATCTAAGTGTTATTCCTGCATTAATAGATTTAGCAGGTGTAGATATAGAATTAATACAAATTAGTGTTCAAGATAAAGAATTTGTAATCACAGAACAATTAAAAAGACAATTAGAGTTAGTAAAAGATAGATATGATTATATAATCATAGATTGCCCACCAAACTTAGGTATACTTACCACAAATGCACTTGCTGCATCAGATTCAGTATTGATACCAATTCAATGTGAATATTATAGTTTAGAAGGAGTTAATCAATTATTACATACAGTTCTTAGAATTCAACAAAAAGTTAATTCAAACTTAGATATTGAAGGAGTTTTACTAACAATGTTAGATGGAAGAACACTTTTAGGGCTAGAAGTTGTAGAAGATGTAAGGAAGTTCTTTAATGAAAAAGTATTTAGTACAATAATACCAAGATTAGTAAAATTAGTAGAGGCACCATCACATGGTAAACCAATACTTGAATATGATCCAAAAAGTAAAGGAGCTCTTGCATATTTAAATTTAGCAAAAGAGGTGATTGAAAGAAATGGAAAATAATAAGAGAAAAGCTCTAGGAAGAGGATTAGAACAATTATTCAGTAATGAATCATTATATACTAACCCACTAGAAGAAAAAATAGTAGAATCTACTCCAAAAGAAGATATAGTAGAAGTTAAAGTAAGCGAACTTAGAAGTAATCCATATCAACCAAGACAAACATTCGATCAAGAAAAACTAGTTGAACTTGCTAACTCAATTAAAGAATATGGAGTAATAGAACCTATAATCGTAACAAAAAGTATTAAAGGTTATGAAATAGTAGCAGGTGAAAGAAGAAAGAAAGCTTGCGAACTTATTGGAAAAGAAACAATTCCAGCAATCATTAAAGATTTCTCTGATAATGAAATGATGGAAATAGCTCTTCTTGAAAACATTCAAAGAGAAAACCTAACAGCTATAGAAGAAGCAGAAGCATATTCAAATTTAATTAAAACATTAAATATTACTCAAGAAGCTTTAGCAGAAAAACTTGGTAAAAGTAGAGTATATGTAACAAATATACTTGGACTTCTTAGATTACCAGAAGGAGTTAAAAATGATATATTACATGGATTAATAACTCCAGGTCATGCTAAAGTATTAAGTAAATTAGAAGATAAAGAATTAATTTCTTCATTAAGTGAAAGAATCAAAAATGAACATTTATCAGTAAGAGAATTAGAAGCTATTACTAGTAATAATGAAACATATAAAAGAACTAATAGTATCGTAAAAATTAAATCTCCAAATCAATATGGTTATGTAGAAGATGCTATGACAGATAAAATAGGTAATAGAGTTAAAATAAAAAATAATAAAATAGTAATTCCATTTAATAGTGAAAAAGACTTAGAAAGAATCTTAGATATAATTAATATTGAAGTGAAAGTTGATTAATATGGATAAAAATTATAAAATAGGAAGCAAAGTTATAATGAAAAAACCACATCCTTGTAATACAAACCTATGGGAAATTACAAGAGTAGGAGTTGATATAAAAATAAAATGTATTAACTGTGGTAGAAGTATTATGATGGATAGAATGGAATTTGATAAAAAACTTAAGAAAGTTGAGGAATATTAATGTTTAAGAAAAAGTTTAGATTAAGTCCTGTAATGATGTTCATAGTCTTAACATTTGCCACTGTACTTTTAAGTGGTTTTCTTCATTTGTTAAATGTTCAAGCTGAATATAGTACTGTTAATCCAGTAACTAATCAACTAATGAATAATGTAGTAGAAGTTAAAAGTTTATTAAGTACAACTGGTATTAGAAATATAGTTAGTACAACAGTTAGTAGTTTTGTAAACTTTAGTCCACTTGCTATGTTAATTATAGTTCTTATAGGAATAGGTGTGTTAGAAAGAAGTGGATATACAAAAACATTCTT
>JAZSKU010000010.1:0-7232 GCA_045535005.1 Bacilli bacterium | reverse complement strand
TTAACAATAATACCTAAACAAGATACACCAAAAGGATTTAATATAATACCATTAAAAATAATATATGACTCAATAATAGAATTTAATAACGGAAATATATATTATTTCATAATAAGTTTACTAGGTAATATAATAATATTTATCCCAATAGGTATATTACTACCTTTAATAAAAAAACTTAAAGATAAACAAGTAATTTTATATGGATTTCTACTATCTTTATCAATAGAATTCATACAACTATTTCAAAATAGATGGGTAGATATAGATGATCTTATTTTAAATACATTAGGTACATTTATAGGATTAATAATTTATAAAAAACTTAAAGTTTTTCTTACATTTTAATAAATAATTTGATATAATATGTGAACAACCAAAGCTATAATTGGCATTTTTACCAGTAAATAGCTTTTTTTATAATTTAAAGTAGGGGGATAATATGAAATATAACATAGACGAATATGTAGTTTTTAGACAAGACGTATGTAAAATAAAAGAAATAAAAAATATTAATAATATTGATTATTATGTTTTAACTCCTATTACAGATGAATCATTAATAATAAATATACCAAAAGATAACGAAAATATAAGACAAGTAATATCAAAAGAAGAAGCTCTTAAAATAGTAGATTCTATTCCATCAATAGAACCAATAATTTCAAATGATAAAAATATAGAAAACTTATATAAAGAATTAATAAGAAATGGTTCTCAATTAGATCTAATAAGAATAATTAAAACAACATACATGAGAAACAAACACAGAAAAGAAAATAATAAAAGACTAGGGGATAGAGATAGTACATACTTTATCAAAGCAGAAAAATATTTATATAATGAATTAATGATATCACTAGATATGACATATGATGAATTAAAAACTTACATAAAAACAAAATTTGAAGCAAATAAAAAGTAGATTATTTAATCTACTTTTTTAATCCCACATAACAGTTAAATTACCATCTTTTTTATAATATTTATCCATTAATACTACATCAGGGAATATATTCTTAATTTCTTTTTTAGTATATTTAGTTATTTGTACTGCCATTACATTAGGATTTCTCTTAGTTAAACTATGAGCAGCATCATTCCATAAAGCTTGAGCTATATAGAAATACTTATCATCAATACCAATAATCATACCAATGTGTCCTCCAGAGTGAGTACTATGAACTAAGTCACCAACTTTAATCTTACCACTATTAATTAAAGATGTAGTAAAACTCTTAACATCTCCATAATCAGTTAAATCTAAGTTATTACTCCATCCAGCACCAACATCTTTAACATCAAATCCAGCATTTAAAAGTGCCCAAGATACATAACCACTACAATCTAGTCCGTTATCAATATATCTGTGTCCTGGATTACAATATAATGGACATCCCCATACTTCAGGTCCAGTAGAACTTCCTGTTATCTTCTTAAATCTACTTTCGTGTAAATATAAACCAACATGATAATATCTTCCTTCACCATCTACATTATTAGTAGTTTGTCTTCCATTTTCATAAAAATAACTTAACTTATAAGGAAACTCTAATACAAGGAATCTAGCAGCTTCAACAGCACCAGCTCTTGTTTTATATCCAGCGTCATTAATTCTATCTTTAAGTATTTCATCAATTAAATCATTATCAGCTTTAGAATATGTATTACATCCAAGTTCTTTCTTCTTCCAATCATAATCATCAAGAGGGTAGGAAGCAGTGATTAAATCAGTTACAACAACATCAAGAGAATCACTCGCTTCATCTCCACTTACAGTAAGTTTAGCATTCCCAACACCAACACCAGTAATCTTATTATCAGAAACAGTAAATACCTTTTCATCAGAACTAGAGTATTCTACATCATCAAATTTACCAATTCCTTTATATTTATAAGTAACATCATATTTACCATTAACCGCAACATATATCTTATCTTTATCTAAATTAATTTCATATAAGAAACCTTTCTTAGAAGAATAATTATGAACTACTTTAATATCATTACGAATAAATAAATTATAATGTTCACCATCACCAAATTCTAAATCACACTTACTATCTTTAACTTTAATCCATCCATCTGCATCAAAAGAAGGGGCTTCTTCTTCTGTAGTAAATAAACAATATAATTCGCTACTTTCAAATCTTTCATCAAAATTAACAGTTAAAACACCATCACTATATAACATAGACACAATATTATCTTTATTAGCTGTATAATATAATGAATAAAAAAATGCAAATATAAGTCCATATAATAATATAGTAGAAATAAATTTTTTCATCTTATCACCTATATATATTATATCAAATAAAAAAGATGTTATAAAACATCTTTTAAAATAACTATCTAGCATTAGAATGACATCTACTTTTAGAATTACTCTTAGCATTATTTCTCGCATTGCTTCTAGCATTACTTCTAGCATTACTTTTAGCGTTGCTTCTTGCTCTAGAATTAGCCATATTTATTCACCTCACTAATATTATTATTAGATTATTGAAATATTTTATTCATAATCCAATATGGTAATATTTAACAATTACTTTACACATAAAATAAATAGTGTAGGGGGCTATAAAAAATTATAAGATTATAATAATAACTATATATAATTTATATAACATATATTATTGATTAAATTTAAAATTAAAATAATTAAATCATAATAAATTAAAATAAAAAGTATTTCAGATAAACATATATATAATATTATATAAATAAAAATAGTTTTAAAAATTAAAAAAAGTAAAAAAAATATAAGTGTATCCCCCTACTTTAAAATTTTAAATAGAATAGGGGTAAATACATAAAATTATAATATACTAATAAAGATCATATAATTCACCTTGCATCGAAGTGAAGAACTGTCCATCTTTTCATTTCTCGATGCGTTTCACAAACACACATCTTTTTCTACTTTTGAATCGAGATGTAGAATTACCCACATTTTGATTTCTCGATGCGTTTAAATTAACCTCATGTTTTTAATACTTTCATCGAAGTAGAGGATTACCCATATTTTGATATCTCGATGCAGATTAGAAATAACGAAATATCATATATAGTTACATATACATACATATAATATAAAAAACAAATTAAATTTAAAATTAAAATAAAAAATTTATTTATATATATGATAACATCTAAACAACTAATAATTTTATAATCACCATTAATAGAGTAGCTACAATATACAAAAAAACAACTCTAAATTGAGTTGTCTTATTAACAATAAATATATTAAACTTATATAGAAGTTAACATAATATATATTATTGGAAGTTAAAATAATTATCAAAAATTACTTATATAAAGGAGTTCCTTTAACAAAAGTATTACTTAAATATATATATCTTCCATCATCTTCTGCTTTACCAAGTGTTAAAGTTCCATCAAACTCATCATATATATTTAATCCTTCATATTTATTATCTTGAACATAAAAATAATTACTAACTGGTGTTAATGTATAACTAACAACATATCGTTTATTTTCCATTTTAACATTTTTAACTTGAGCATGAACATATTGAATGTTACTTCTAGTTATACTTGGCACACATACCTTACTTTTATCATAATCTAAAGTTTGAGCAGTAAGTTTATGTATTACTTCTTTAACAATACTTGTTTTAAAGCATACTTGAGGATCTCTTAAATTTTCTCTAATAGTTCCTTCATAGTCTTTAAACAATTGAGTTTTAGAAATTCCAGGATTACTTAAGATACCATCATCCGACATCTCATAAGGATTCGAAAGTAAATTATGAATTAAATCTTCATCTAATTTATTAACATTTAATATATCATAATTATATTGTAAAAAACCTATATTAGATTCTTCATTGATAAAATCCTCTATCTCTGCCCTAGTCTTTTCAGGTAGGTGAGAGTTTTTTAATTTATCAATCCATCCTTCTTCCTTAGCATACTCATAAAGTTTATATCCCCCTACTCCTACAGTTAATAATATACCTGTAGTTAATATTCCTTTAGCAAACTTTGTCATTTATATCACACTTTCCTTGATTGAATTTCAGCCATTCTGTTTAATACTTCACTAGCATTATCCTTAGTTATTTCAGTATAACCAAGTTCTTTTAAAGCTTGTATTTTAGCAGTATTTAATTGTTGAGTTCTACTTAATTTTTCTTCTTTATCATTTTCAATTTCTTGAACAAATCTATTATGAGAATCAACTAATTTAGCTTTAGAAGCTCCACCATTGTTATATAAGTTAAATGCAGTAAATACAATACTTTCTAATATAAATTGTTTAGTTTCATTAAACTTAAACTCATTAGGATTAGTAAATCCACATTTTTTAGATAAATATGCAAAGATATATTTAATTTCTTGTACGTTATCTAAAGATTGAAGAACATGATATAAATATAAGAAAATATAATATGTTTCTTTTGTTTTTTCTTCTGTAAATTTTTCTCTAATTAAGAATATTAAATCATTTAATAATTCTTGTTCTTCCTTAGTTAAATTCTTATAATTGAAAGATTGACTATTTAAATCTTTAACATTTTGATTAAGTCTAGCTTCTACATTTTCTAAATATTCACTAGTAACCTTAATTCCTTTAATAGTATCTTCGCTACCATCATCTATATCTAATAATTTAAATAATAAAATTCTTTTCTCTTGTGGCCATTTATTTAATGAATCAAGTTCTAAATAATTATAAATCATTTGTCTTGAAACACCTAAATATTTAGCTAACTTTACTTTTGAAATTCCTATTTCACTTAACAAATCATTTAATGTTTTCATCAAACCACTCCTTCTATAATGTTACATCCTAATTGTACAATACTTTACATTTAATTGTCAATGTTTTTGCACATAAAAAAGTTAAAATTATTTTAACTTTAATTCAGGAAAACTAATTATTTCATAGTTTCTATTATATAAAGGAATATTTAAGTTATATTTAGTAAGTAATTCTCTAACAAATATATAACTCAAATAAGTATAATCTTCACTATCAAATGATATCATAATACCTTTAATAGATGAAATATCTATCTTATCTTTAACTTGTCTTTCACCAGGTAATAAATATTGTTTGTTATAAACTCTAAACTCATGATCAAAAACTATATCCTTATCAATCATAAGAGATATTTTATTACTAAATACATAATTAACAAAAGCACTTTCGAATCCTTCATTAATACCTTCAAATTCAAATGAAAAAGGTTCTTTAATACATAAACTTATATAATCATCTCCATTATATACAGGTCTATGATCATAATTGACTTCAAATCTTTTTAAATAGTTACGTGAATATATACCACCAGTTCTAAATATACTTTCAAGTTGCTTTAAAGATCTATCAATAACAAAATAATGATTACAAACACATATACTAAATCCACATAAACCATGATAAAAGTAATCATCACCATTTATATTATCCATAAAAAATCACTCCAAGGACGATTATTATATCAAAGTAAAATAAGAATTACTAGAACAAATTAAAAGAGAGTTAATGAATAACTCACTTTTAACAAATAAAATAAAAAAAATTAAAAGAGCAAACACATAATCATGCTTGCACATAAATAATAACATAAATTTAATAATGTTTCAATCAAAAATCACAGGATCCTAAAACAATAATATTGTTATCAGTATTTAGGTATGAGTTGTATATCAATCAAAAATCACAGGATCCTAAAACAAAATGAGTGTTATCAATAAAAAAATAAATGTTGTATATCAATCAAAAATCACAGGATCCTAAAACAAGATGGAATTCAATTTGCATTAGATAATTGTTGTATATCAATCAAAAATCACAGGATTCTAAAACACGTGGCACTGACGCAATTATTAAAGATCAGTTGTATATCAATCAAAAATCACAGGATCCTAAAACGAATACTTGCTTTTCCTTTCATCAAATTTGGTTGTATATCAATCAAAAATCACAGGATCCTAAAACTGCTAGAGTTAACTTCTAGTGTGTGAGTAGGTTGTATATCAATCAAAAATCACAGGATCCTAAAACTAAAATAGGTTCTTCTACTACCTCATTCTTGTTGTATATCAATCAAAAATCACAGGATCCTAAAACTGTAGGTTATGTTTGTGAACAATGCCTACAGTTGTATATCAATCAAAAATCACAGGATCCTAAAACAGATAGTTTAAGTATAAGAGGTAAAGATGAGTTGTATATCAATCAAAAATCACAGGATCCTAAAACTATAAGTTATTTTCCATTAACTGATGGAACGTTGTATATCAATCAAAAATCACAGGATCCTAAAACAAAAGTGTATTTTTTTAGAAAATGGTTTTTGTTGTATATCAATCAAAAATCACAGGATCCTAAAACAGTTCATAAAATACAATATGTTAGAAATGTGTTGTATATCAATCAAAAATCACAGGATCCTAAAACTGGTGTTGCTAACTGGTTAGGTACTTTAAAGTTGTATATCAATCAAAAATCACAGGATCCTAAAACATATTACTTATGCAAGATAGGTTATCATTTGTTGTATATCAATCAAAAATCACAGGATCCTAAAACTCCATTTGTTATATTTCTAATACCTTGTTTGTTGTATATCAATCAAAAATCACAGGATCCTAAAACAATTTATAAGCGTTATAGATATGAATTTTTGTTGTATATCAATCAAAAATCACAGGATCCTAAAACATGTTTATTATTTTTATTACCTTCATCAATGTTGTATATCAATCAAAAATCACAGGATCCTAAAACGTATCTTATTGAAGCAAATTATATGGAAAAGTTGTATATCAATCAAAAATCACAGGATCCTAAAACCTACCTATCTTACTACTATACAGAATTTTAGTTGTATATCAATCAAAAATCACAGGATCCTAAAACCTATAGACATTATATCACAATGCAATTAAGTTTGCAAAAAAGATTGTATAACTTGGCTTATTTTATTCTTATCTGCATCTATACTCTTATCTAATTTAAAATATTTATTAAGTAAAAAAGTAATTATAAGCAATTGTTCATTATTACTTTTTAAGCTATTGTTTTGAAAATAATACGATTTAACTTTTTCTAAAAGTATTTCTATTTCCCCTTCCCTATAAGAAATAGGCCACATATTTTTAAGATAGTTTATAATATTATCATAATTTAAATTATGATAATCACTTAAGAATAATAAATTATATTCATCAAATTTATATTTAGTCGAAAT
>JAZSKU010000101.1:0-2192 GCA_045535005.1 Bacilli bacterium | reverse complement strand
AATTGTATTTTATAATATACATATAAAGAATTCTAAGCTATTTTAACAAAATGTTCCACGTAGAACATTTTATTGTTAATATTTTTTATAATTAGAATTATTGTAAAATAATATAAATTAAATGCTTATTTGTTAATATTTATTATACAATTTATTATTTAACATTTATTATTTTTTTCTAATGTTCCACGTAGAACATTAGATTGTTAATAACTTTTATTAATTATGTTCTACGTGGAACATTTTATTAAAAATTATTTCCCGGGAAATAATTTTGTTCTACGTGGAACATTTTTATTTCCTGGGAAATCTTACTAAATATAAATAAAAAAGGAACTTATTGTTCCTTTTCTTCTACTATTTCTTCTTCAGATTCTTTATCTACTACTGAGATAGAAGCTACTTTACTTTCTTCTTTTAGATTTATTAATCTAACACCTTTAGTTACACGACCCATTTGAGATACTGAATTTACATCTAATCTTATAATAACACCATTATCTGTAATGATCATTAAGTCTTTTTCATTATCAGTTGATTTAAATCCTACTATATTTCCATTCTTTTCTGAAATATTTAGTGTTTTTACACCTTTACTTCCTCTCTTAGTCTCACGATATTCTTCTATATCTGTTTTCTTACCATATCCGTTTTCTGTAACTACTAACAATAGTTTTCCAATTTCTGATATTTCTGTTCCTACGCAAATATCATTATCTAAATTAATACCTCTTACTCCTGAAGCTGTTCTTCCCATGATTCTTACTTCATTTTCATGGAATCTCACCATTCTTCCTTTTGATGAACACATTAATACTTGATCATCACCTGAAGTTAATTTAACTGATATTAATTCATCATTTTCTTTTAATGTAATTGCTACTTTTCCACTTTGTCTAATATTTTCGAATTCTTCTAATGCTGTTCTCTTAACTAAACCATTTTTTGTGCTAAATAACAAACATTTGTTTGTAGCTTCTTGTTCTACTTTTAACATTGCATTAATTTTTTCGTCTTTTTCAAGTGCTAATAGGTTAATTATTGGTAATCCTTTAGCAGTTCTTGAATATTCTGGAATATTATATCCTTTTAATCTATAAACTTTTCCCTTATTTGAGAAGAATAATAGATGATCATGTGTATTTAATGATAATAATAACTCTACATAGTCTTCTTCTGTTGTAGACATACCTTTAATACCTACACCACCTCTATTTTGTGATTTATATGTATCTTTTGGTATTCTCTTTATATAATTTTTATTTGTTAATGTAACTATTATTTCATCTTGTGGAATTAATGCTTCATCTTCTATGTATTCGATTGCTGTCATATCAATTGTTGTTCTTCTATCGTCTCCATATTTATTCTTTATTTCAAGCATTTCTTTCTTTATAATTTCTAATACTTTTTGTTCAGAAGCTAAAATAGCCTTTAATTCTTCAATTTCTTTTAATAATGCAGCTAATTCTTCTTCAATTTTATCTCTTTCTAAACCAGTTAATCTTCTTAGTTTTAATTCAAGTATTGCATCTACTTGTTCATTATCAAGACCGAATCTATTCATTAACTTTTGTTTAGCATCTGTATCATCATCAGCTGTTTTGATAATTTGTACTACTTCATCTATGTTATCTTGACATATTTTATATCCATTTAATATATGAACTCTTTTTTCATCTTTTGCTAGATCAAATCTAGTTCTTCTTATTATTACTTCTTTTTGATAATCAATATATTTAGAAATAATTGATTTTAAACTTAATGTCTTTGGAGTTAAACCATCCAACATTAAAAATATAATTCCATATTGTATTTGGAAATTAGTATGTTTATATAAATTATTTAAAACAACTTGTGGATTAGCATCTCTTTTTAAAGTTATAGTTATCTTTACGCCTTCTTTTAAATCTGTGTGATAATCGGCAATTCCATCGATAATCTTATTATGAACAAGTTCTGCTACTTTATTCTTTAATTCCATTGTATTAACACCATATGGAACTTCAGTAATTACTATATTACTATGATTTCCAACATCTTCAATAACAGCCTTACTTCGAATAGTAATAGTTCCCCTGCCAGTTTCATATGCTTTTTTTATACCAGAATTACCTAAAATAATACCCCCAGTTGGAAAGTCTGGTCCCTTAATATATTCCATTAACCCTAAAGTATCAATCTCAGGATTA
>JAZSKU010000108.1:0-8356 GCA_045535005.1 Bacilli bacterium | reverse complement strand
ATTCTAAAAACTTCTGGAATTATGTTAAAAAATATAAACCAGATTATAAATTATCAACTAAAGTACTTAAGGAGGAATAGTAATGTTAATAACATCAAAAGATAATAATAAAATTAAAGAAGTAAGAAAACTATTAGATAGAAAACATTCTAAAGAAAAGAATTTATTTATAATAGAAGGATCTAATTTAGTAACTGAAAGCTATAAAAATAATTTACTTGTTGAATTATATGTTTTAGAAGGTGAAAAAATAGATTTTGATTTTGAATACACTGAAGTAACTTTTGATGTTATGAAAACTCTTAGTAATTTAAAAAGTACTCCTAGATTATTAGGTGTTAGTAAATATAAAGAAGTATCAAATATAGGGAAGAGAATATTATTATTAGATAATGTACAAGATCCAGGTAATGCAGGTACTATTATAAGAAATGCAACTGCATTTAATATAGATACTATAATATTTTCAGATGATAGTGTATATCCATATCATGAAAAAGTACTTAGAAGTACTGGTGGTATGATATTTAATAATAATATAATTATTGGTTCAATAAAGGATTATATAAATGAAATTAAAAGTAAGAATATAAATGTTATAGGAACATCTCTTCATACTGATACTTACTTAGATACACTTGAAAAATTTGAAGAATTTGCTATAATATTTGGCAATGAAGGAAATGGTATTAGTGATGATATACTTGATATGTGTGATATTAAAGTAAAAATCAAGATGAATCCATCTTGTGAAAGTTTAAATGTAGGAGTATCAAGTGGCATAGTACTTTATCATATGTTTAAGGGGTAATATATGAAATACATATATGTTGGAAAATTAGTTAATACTCATGCTTTAAAAGGAGAGGTTAGAATACTTAGTAACTTTGAATTTAAAGCTAAAGTATTTAAAATAAATAGTCCACTTTATGTCGGTAACTATAAAGAAAAACTTCTAATACGAAGTTATAGACGACATAAAAGTTTTGACATGGTTACTTTTGAAGGAATTGAAAATATAAACGATGTTCTTAAATATAAAGGTATGAATGTTTATACATCAGATGATGATTTAAACTTAAGCGATAATGAAATATTACCTGAAGATTTAATAGACATGGAAGTTATATTAAATGATAAAGTAGTAGGAAAAATAACAGAATATAGATGTGATAATGGTAATAAAATGGTAAGACTTAATGACAAATTTATACCATACAATAATGACTTTATTACTAAAGTAGATAAAGAAAATAAAAAAGTATATTATCACGATATAGAGGTGTTTTTATGAGAATAGATATATTAACACTATTTCCAGGAATGTTTGAAGGATTTAAGACAGAAAGCATTATTAAAAGAGCAATAGATAAACATTTAGTAGAAATAAATATAATTGATATAAGAGATTTTACTCCATATAAAGCTAATCAAGTAGATGATTATCAATTTGGTGGTGGTGGGGGAATGATTATGATGTGTGAACCTGTATTTAATGCAGTAGAAAGTATTAAGACAGAAGACTCACATGTTATATTATTAACTCCAAGAGGAAAAACATATAATCAAAAGAAAGCATATGAATTAACTAATATGAAACACTTAATAATTATATGTGGCCATTACGAAGGATTTGATGAAAGAATATACTCTTTAGCAGATAGTCTTATCTCAATTGGAGACTTTATCTTAACTGGTGGTGAATTACCATCTATGATGATAACAGATTCAGTAGTAAGACTTATTGATGGAGTAATAACAAAAGAAAGTTTAGAAAGCGAAAGCTTTAATGATAATTTATTAGATTACCCAGTATATACAAAACCAAGAGACTTTAGAGGAATGGAAGTTCCAGAAGTATTATTAAGTGGTAATCATAAACTTATAAATGAGTTTAGACAAAAAGAAAGAGAAAGAATAACAAAGGAATATAGAGACGATTTAATAAAGTAGGTAGGTAAACATGAAATACGTAATTGAAAAAAATGATTCTAATTTAAAGTTAATATATTACAATGTTAATATGATTGGTTTAGATGTAACACCTAAAAATGGTGTAAAAGACCTTACTATAAAAGCACAAAAGGTTCTTTTAGTTGACCCTGAACTTAGAGAAAATTATATAAAACAAAAAGTTAACAAGAAAATAGATCAAGTTATTAAATTTATGTTACGTATTTTAAATGATGATGATACTACTGATAGTGATGTTGGTATGGTACTAGATGAAATAAATAAATTAAAAGGTATTATTATTAATAAATATAAAGAATATATGATAGAAAGTGAATATAAATCTTTATTAACTAAATTAATAGTAATAGAAGAAGAATTTAAAAGAAATTATAATCAAAAAATATATATGAATAATTATGGTTATGGTGGTTACTCAATATATGAAGAAGAAATAAGTGAGGGAAGAAGTAGATAAGATGAATGAAGAATTTAAATTGATGAATCTTAAAGGTACTAATGATTTTTTACCTGAAGAACAAATCATCAGAAATAAAATAACTAATACATTAAGAGAAGTTTTTGAGTCTTATGGTTATTTACCATTAGAAACTCCAATACTATGTTATTATGATTTACTTGCTAGTAAATATGCAGGTGGAGCTGAAATATTAAAAGAAGTATACAGCTTAAAAGATCAAGGAAATAGACATGTAGGTTTAAGATATGATTTAACTGTACCATTTTCTAAAGTACTAGGAATCAATAAAGGATTAATCTTACCATTCAAAAGATATGAAATAGGTAAAGTATTTAGAGATGGACCTGTTAAATTAGGTAGAGCTCGTGAGTTTTATCAATGTGATGTAGATGCCTGTGGTTTGGAAAGCCCATATGCAGAAGTAGAATACTTCACAATGTCAAAAGAAGTATTTAAAAAGTTTGGTATAGATATTGAAATTAGATATAACAATAGAAAATTCTTAAGTGGTATTTTAGAATATTGTGGAGTATCTAAAGATAATGTATCTAAATTTATTACTTCAGTAGATAAATTAGATAAAATAAGTAGACAAGATATAGAAAAAGAATTAATTGAACACACAGAACAAAGTATTATAGATAAAGTATTTAAATACTTTGATTATACTTTAGAAGAATTAATAAGTGAACTTGAAAGTACAGATATAGAAATATTAAAATCAGGTCTTGATGAATTAAATAAATTAAATGAATTAATTAAAGATTTAGGACTTGATGATGTATGTGTATTCACACCATTCTTAGCAAGAGGGCTTGAAATATACACTGGTGGTGTATGGGAAATCTTTGATAAGACAGGGGCATTTAAATCAGCTCTTGGTGGTGGTGGAAGATATGATGACATTATCACTAAATTCTTAAATAATGGAGAAGTATATCCAGCAATCGGTATGTCATTTGGTTTAGAACCAATATATGAATTATTAAAAACAAAAGAATTCGGTGATGTATCTAAATATGATATCTATGTATATCAGTTTGATAATGATAAATACTTATTTGAAGTATCAACATTATTAAGAAACGCAGGATATAAAGTATTAACAGAATTAAATAATATCAAACTTAAAAAAGCAATGAATATTGCTAATAGAGAAAATATTAAAAAAGTAATTATTATTGGTGAAGATGAAATAAAAGCTTCTTCAGTAATGTTAAAAGATATGGAAACAGGTAATCAAGAACTTGTTAAAATTGATGAATTAGTTAACAAACTAAAAGAGAACTAAAAAATAGTTCTCTTTTTATTTACTATATTTATAAAATAAAAAAGAGACATAAGTCTCTTTAAATTCAAATGGTGACCCGTACGGGATTTGAACCCATAAATGCACGCGTGAAAGGCGTGTGTGTTAACCGTTTCACCAACGGGCCATATATAATATGGTGGGCCTGAATGGACTTGAACCATCGACCTTTCGCTTATCAGACGAACGCTCTAACCAGCTGAGCTACAAGCCCTTATTTGAAGTCATTGACTGGCTGACTACTTAATAATACCTTATTTTTTTTTATTTTGCAACACTTTTTTTTAAAAAATCGAATATTTTTATTAAATTCTTGCAAAAACATAGTATTTATTGTATCATTAATATGAAAATAGGAGGAGAAATTATGGTATTTGATCCTAGTCAAAACGTATTATTACTTGTATTAGTTGGGATTCTTAGTTTAACACTACTTAATTCATTATTAATAATGGTTGGTGGTGGAACACTATTTAAAAAAGCAAGAAAGTCAGCTACAAGTGCATATATTCCAATAGGTAATTTATTTACTTTACTTGAAATAGCAGAGATGTCTACATTCTTTGGTATATTATTTTTTATACCTGGAATTAATGTATTAATAATATCTATTGCTTATTTTAGATTAGGTAAAACATTTAATACAGGAATGGGATACAAATTAGGACTATTATTTTTCCCATTATGTTTTTATCCTATGTTAGCACTTTCTGATAAACAATATAAAGTTTCAGATGAAGAATACTTTAAAGCATTAGATAATGCTAAGGGAGATAGTATTAATCTACTTACTGATGATGAAATAAAGTCACAAGGAGCAGGTTATGAAGAACCTCAAGTAGATTCAATATTTAAAACAGAAATACAAATGATGGAAGAAGTTGCTCCATATAAAGCAGCTAAAATAGATGTAGAAGGTTTAGAAAGACTTAAAGCAATGACACCAGAAGAAGATATGTTTAAACCAATAGAAGCTAGTGAACCAGTAGTATTTGAAAAAGCACCAGAAGAAATTGAAAACAAACAAGCAAGTAAATTCACACAAGAACTTGATAAAGATGAAGAAGTAGAGTATATTGATTTATAGCGCAAAATGTAAAAAAGTGTAATATAAAAGTGTAAAGTGCGTGTTTACACTTTTTATTTATTCTTGTATAATAAGTTATGGAGATTAGGTGATTATGGCAGAATATAATGAAAAATCAATTAAAATATTAGAAGGCTTAGAGGCAGTAAGAAAAAGACCTGGTATGTATATCGGTTCAACTGATAAAAGAGGTCTACATCATTTAGTATGGGAAATTGTCGATAATGCTATAGATGAAGCAATAAATGGTTATGGTAAGAAAATAACTGTAACACTTACTAAACAAGGTAGTGTAATCGTAAGCGATGAAGGTCGTGGTGTTCCAGTAGGTAAACATCAAACAGGAAAATCTACACCAGAAGTTATATATACAGTATTACACGCTGGTGGTAAATTCGAAAATGATGGATATAAAGTAAGTGGTGGTCTTCACGGAGTTGGTTCTTCAGTTGTAAATGCATTATCTAAATGGATGAAAGTAACTATCTGTAGAGAAGGTAAAATACATGAAATATCATTTAAAAATGGTGGTAAGTTAGATAAAGATTTAAAAGTAATTGGAAATACTAAACAAACAGGTACTACAGTAGAATTCTATCCAGATGAAGAAATATTTGGAAATGCTAGATTTAGTTACACAACAATATGCGAAAGAATGCAAGAAAGTGCTTTCTTAATTAACGGACTAACAATGGAAGTTAATGATGAAGAAGATGGTAAACAAAGCATATTTAGTTATGATAATGGCCTAGTATCTTTCGTAGAATATTGTAATGAAGGTAAAGAAGTATTACATAAAGTAATTAACTTTAGTGGAGAAAAAAATGGTATCGAAGTTGATATCGCAATGCAATATACAGACACATATAATGAAAGTTTAATGTCTTTTGTAAACAATGTTAAAACAGTAGATGGTGGATCTCATGAAGTAGGATTTAAAACAGCAATTACAAAAGTATTTAATGAATATATAAGAGGTAATAATTTACTCAAAGGAAAAGAAGCTTTAGATGGTAGTGATACTCGTGAAGGTTTAACAGCTATAATAAGTTTAAAAATACCAGAAAGTTTACTTCAATTTGAAGGACAAACTAAAGGTAAATTAGGTACACCTCAAGCAAGAACAGTAGTAGAAAGTATTGTTTATGATAAATTAACATATTTCTTAGATGAAAATAAAGAAGCGGCTACTGCTATAATGGATAAGGCACTAAAGAGTAAACTTGCTCGTGAAGCTGCAAGAAAAGCAAGAGCAGAAGCAAGAGCAGGTAAAGGAAAAGGAAAACAAGAAAAAGTATTACTTGGAAAATTAACACCAGCACAAAGTAAAGAATATGATAAAAATGAATTATTCATAGTAGAAGGTAACTCTGCCGGTGGTACAGCTAAAAGCGGTAGAGATAAACGTCATCAAGCTATATTACCATTAAGAGGTAAAATAATTAACTGTGAAAAATCAACAGTAGCTGACCTTTTTAAAAACGAAGAAATTAATACAATCGTACACGCTATAGGAGCAGGTGTAGGAAATGAATTTGACGCAACAGAATCAAACTATGGTAAAGTTATAATCATGACCGATGCCGATGATGATGGAGCACATATTCAAACACTATTACTAACATTCTTCTATAGATGGATGAGAGATTTAATCGAACGTGGTATGTTATATATAGCAGTTCCACCATTATACTTAGTAAAATATGGTAAAGATAAAAAATATATAAATACTAACGAAGAATTAAATGAATTTAAAAATACATTTAAAGGTAGATATACAATCCAAAGATATAAAGGACTTGGTGAGATGAACGCAGACCAACTTTGGGAAACAACAATGGATCCTGCAGCTAGAACACTTGTTAAAGTTAGAATAGATGATAAAGCTTTAGCAGAAAAAAGAGTTGGTGTTCTAATGGGAGATGACTCAGAAGTAAGAAAAGAATGGATTGAAGAAAATGTAGAATTCACATTAGAAGATGATTACAAGGGGGCAAAATAATGGCAAAAGAAAAAGAAACAACAATTATAGAAAAAATAAATGATTTTGCTCTTGAAGAAATAATGGGAGAACGTTTTGGTAGATATGCAAAATATATAATCCAAGATAGAGCTCTACCAGATGTAAGAGATGGTTTAAAACCAGTTCAAAGAAGAATACTTTATTCAATGTATAAAGATAAAAATACATATGATAAAGAAACAAGAAAATCAGCTAAAACAGTTGGTAATGTTATAGGTAATTACCATCCACACGGAGATACATCAGTATATGATGCGATGGTAAGACTATCACAAAAATGGAAACAAAGAGCAATACTTGTTGATATGCAAGGTAACAATGGATCAATCGATGGTGACCAAGCTGCCGCAATGCGTTATACTGAAGCAAGACTAGCTAAAATAAGTAATATCCTTTTAGAAGATATAGAAAAAGATTCAGTAGAAATGGCTCTAACATTCGATGATTATAGTTATGAACCAACAGTATTACCAGCATACTTCCCAAACTTATTAGTTAATGGTGCTACAGGTATTTCAGCAGGTTATGCTACAAATATCCCACCACATAACTTAGGAGAAGTAATAGATGCTACTATAAAAAGAATAGATAGTCCAAATTGTCGTTTAGAAACAATAATGGATATAGTAAAAGGACCTGACTTTCCAACAGGTGGTATAGTAGAAGGAAAAGATGCTTTAATAAAAGCATACACATCAGGAAAAGGTAAAGTAGTAGTAAAAGCAAGATATGAATTTGTAAAAGAAAAAAGTAAAGAATCTATCGTTATTACAGAAATACCTTATGATACATTAAAATGTAATATAATTCGTAAAATAGAAGAAATAAGAATAGATAAAAAAATAGATGGTATTACAGAAGTAAGAGATGAATCAGATAAAAATGATGAACTAAGAATAGTAATTGACCTTAAAAAAGATGCTAATAAAGATTTAGTAATCAATTATCTACTTAAAAATACAGATTTACAAGTAAACTATTCATTTAATATGGTAGCTATTGTAAATAGAACACCTAAAACATTAGGTATCTTAGAAATATTAGATGCATTTATTGCACATAATAAAGATGTAGTAACTAAGAAAACTAAATTTGATTTAGATGTAGATCTAAAGAAAATACATATCATCGAAGGTTTCATAAAAGCACTTGATATATTAGATGAAGTAATTAAAACAATTCGTGCTAGTAAAAATAAAGCTGACGCGATTGCTAATCTTGTTGCTAAATACGCTTTTACTGAAGAACAAGCTACAGAAATTGTTAATTTACAATTGTATCGTTTAACAAATACTGATATTATTGTTTTAGAAGAAGAAAAAACTAATTTAGAAAAAATAATGGCTATGTTAGAAGAAATTTTAAATTCTTCAGAAAAACTAGACTTTGTTATTAAAGAAGAATTACGTAAAATAAAAAAAGAATATTCAACAACAAGAAAAACTGAAATTATTGATGATGTTCCTGAAATTAAAATTGATGAAACTGCAATGATTCCCAAAG
>JAZSKU010000086.1:0-3441 GCA_045535005.1 Bacilli bacterium | reverse complement strand
AGATATGAAATAGTAGAAAAGGTATCTAAAGAGAAACTTATTATTACTGAAGAGAGTGAAGGTAGTGTTGTTAAATATAGTAAGATATTCTGTGCGCATAAATATATTAATGACTTAGAAAGTATGAATCTTATTATTAATTTTAGTTTAATAAATGATGAAGATGAAAAAATTATTTTAGAAAATTATGATAAGAATTCTTTAGTTGATATGATAAGTACTGATTATTATTTCTTAGAAAATGATATTAAATACAAGGTGGGTGATTTAAAATGAAATATGAATTATTATTACCTGCTGGGGATTTAGATAGATTTAAGTTTGCTCTTAAGTATGGTGCTGATGCTGTATATATTGGTGGATATAATTATAGTTTAAGGGCTAATGCTAATAATTTTAGTTTAGATGAGATTCGTGAGGCTACTAAGTTTGCTCATGATATGAATAAGAAAATATATGTTACTGTTAACATGATATTTCATAATGATGATTTAGAGGGTTTAGACGAGTATTTAAAGAGTTTAGATGAAATAGGGATTGATTCGTTTATTGTAAGTGATTTTGCTGTTATTGAGGCTATAAATCGTCTTAAACTTAAAACTAAGTTCTTTATTTCTACTCAAAAGTCTATTACTAATTTAGAAACTATTAAATTTTATAAATCATTAGGAGCATATAGAGTTGTTTTAGCAAGAGAATGTTCTTATGAAGATATTAAGTATATAAAAGAGAATATTGATACTGAAGTAGAAGTATTTATTCATGGAGCGATGTGTACTAGTTATAGTGGTAGATGTGTTATGTCTAATTATGTAACTAAGAGAGACTCTAATCGTGGTGGATGTAGTCAAGTATGTAGATTTGTATTTGATAATAATACTCCATGCGAATATGCTTTTAGTTCTAAGGATTTAAATATGATGGATGTTCTTCCTAGTATGATGGACGCAGGTATAGAATCATATAAAGTTGAAGGAAGAATGAAGAGTTTATATTATATAGCTACTGTAGCTAATGCATATAGAACTATTATGGATAAAAAGATTGATGGCACTTTAACTAATGAAGATATTGAATACTATAAAAAGGTATTAAATAGATGTTCTAATAGAGAAAATATTAGTCAATTTTATAATGGTGTACCAGGTGTAGAAGGACAATATTTTTCAGGTAGACAAGAAATATCTAATAAAGATTTTTTAGGTTTAGTTATATCTTATGATCCTGAAAAAGAAGAAGCTATAATTGAACAAAGAAATAAATTTAGTGTTGGGGATGAAATTGAAATATTTGGAAGTAACACTAAAGTAACAAAATTTAAAGTATTGTATATTATAAATAGTGATGGAGAAAAGGTAGAATCTGCATCACATGCTCAAGAAATTGTAAAAATTAATATGCCAATAAAAGTGTATAAAGATGATATTTTAAGATGTGAGATTGCTTGACAAAATAGAGTTTTTATAGTATCATTTGTTGGTAGCAAGAAAGAGGTGGCTTAAAGGTAATGAAAAAGAAAGAAATTTTTCTTACAAGTGAAGGATTTTTAGAACTTGAAAATGAATTACATTATTTAAAAAATGAAAAAAGAAAAGAAATTACTCAAACTCTAAAAGAAGCTAGAGCTTTAGGTGATTTATCTGAAAACTCTGAATATGATCAAGCAAGAGAAGATCAAGCTAACTTAGAAAAGAGAATTCTTGAAGTAGAATATACTTTAGAACATGCGATTGTTATTGATAAAAGTAATGATGATGGTAAAGTAGGTATTGGTTGCCAAGTTGAACTTCAATATGAAGATGATGATGATGTTGAAAGTTATAAAATAGTTGGTAGTCAAGAAGCTGATCCATTTAATAATAAAATATCTAATGAAAGTCCTATAGCAGCTGCTATATTAGGAAAAAAAGTTGGTGACACTGTAGAAGTTGCATCTCCAGATGGTGTATATAGTGTTAAAATTGTAGCAATAGGATAGTAAAATATCCTTTTTTGTAATGTTTTTAGGGAGGAAATATGAAAGAAAATTACACATTAAAACTTGAGGGAAAAGAATGGGAAGATTGCTTAAAAGAAGCATTTAACAAAAAGAAAAAAGATTTAAAGATGGACGGATTTAGAAAAGGTCAAGTTCCAATGGATGTATATGTTAAAAAAGTTGGAATTGAAACTTTATATATGGACGCTATTGATATGGCTGTAGATATTCTATATGCTAAGTTATTAAGTGATCCTAAAACTATAACTCCAGCTGCAACTCCATCAATCGATATTAAAGATATTAATAAAGATATGGTTGAAATTGAATTTAGTTTAATCGCAGCTCCAAAAGTTAAATTAGGAAAATATAAAAAATTAGGTCTTAAGAAAGATAAAGTTGAAGTAACTGATGAAGAAATCGAACATGAACTTGGTCATTTAAAAGAACAATTTGTTGAAGTTAAAACTTTAGATGATGATACTGTTATTAAAGAAGGTATGGTTGCTGTTATTGATTTCGAAGGGTTCTTAAATGGAGTAGCTTTCAAAGGTGGAAAGGGTGAAAACTATAGTTTAGAAATAGGTTCTCATACATTTATTCCAGGATTTGAAGAAGCTTTAGTTGGACTTAAGAAAGGTGATAAGAAAGATGTTGATGTAACATTCCCAGAAAATTATCACAGTGAAGAATTAAAAGGAAAAGCTGTTGTATTTAAAGTAACAGTTAATGAAGTAAAAGAAAGAGTATTCCCAGAATTTAATAAAGAATTCTTTGAAGACTTAAATGTAGGTGGAGTAACTTCTTTAGAAGATCTTAAAAACTATATTAAAGAAAATAAAGAAGCAGAAAAATCTAAACAAATTGAAGATGAGTTCTTATTTAAATGTTTAGATAAAGTTGTTGAAGCTAGTGAATTTGAAATTCCAGAAGAAATGACTGAAGATGAAACTAATAGATTAGTTAGAGAATTCTCTGAAAAATTACAATATCAAGGATTAAAACTTGAAGATTACTTAAAATTCTGTAATAGTGATATGGATACATTCAAAGCATCATTAAAAGATGAAGCTAATAAGAGAATCGGATATAGATTAATGGTTGATGCTATTGTTGAAAAAGAAAAACTTGAAGTAACTGATGAAGAATTAGAAGCAGGGCTTAAAGAAACAAGTGAACAATATGGTATGACTGTTGAAGAATTTGTTAAACAAATCGGTACTAAAGAATTATTTAAGTATGATTTATTAATGAGAAAAGCAATGAAAGTTGTTACTGAATAATAGAAAAATCTAGTTTATCTAGATTTTTTTATTTTGCGTGATATAATTTATAATAGGTGGATAATATGAAAAAGGGATTTACATTAGTTGAACTTTTAGCAGTTATAGCAGTTCTTGCTGTACTACTTATATTAACTATTCCAAATATAGTAAGAGTATTTGGAGATGGAGAGAAAAAGA
>JAZSKU010000074.1:0-5166 GCA_045535005.1 Bacilli bacterium | reverse complement strand
CTTGATATTCTTATTTGATTATTATCTCTTAGGTATCTTTTTATTTCTCCTTCTATTATAAATACTGCATAAGTACTAAATTTAACATCATAATTTAAGTCAAAATTATTTATTGCTTTTATTAAACCAATTGTTCCTATTTGAAATAAATCATCTAAATTATCTGTTTTATTATAATATTTCTTAAGTATACTTAATACTAACTTTAAATTATACTCTATGAGACTATTTTTAGCGCTTTTATCGCCTTTTTTATATAAAATAAATAATTTATTCATCTCATCAGTTTTTATTGTTTTAAGAGTGCTTGTATTGATTCCTGTTATTTCTACTTTATTTCTACTCATAGTTCTCCTTTCAATATAATATTGAATAGAAAACTATTTTTTTATACAAAAAAAGGTAAGAAATCTTACCTTTTATATTTATTAGTCTAATTTTATATTTTTAGCAAGTACTTGAAGAGTAGCTTCATCTTTAACTTCTTTAACGATGAATTTTCCATCTCTTTCAACTCTTTCTAAAAACTTAAATTGATTTGTAAAATCTTCTCCATCAGGAGTTAGTTCACCACATAGGTAATAAGTTACCCCTTTATAAGAAGCTTGACGTAATACGAAATATTTCGCACCACTTTTTAATTCTAAAACTTGATTAGTTAAATTTTCCATTCTTTTTTCCTCCTATAATTATGGTGTTAATGTTTGTCCTGGGCTATTGAAGAATTCATCCCAATTGAAGTTTTCAATTGCTTCTTCAAGATTTTCTTGTTCACCTTCAGTTAATACTGTTTCAGCTTCTTCTTCAGTGATTTCTTCACCAGTTTTTGGAACTTCTGGAGCTTCTTCATAAACGAAGTCTTCAGTTTGAACTACGCTCTTACCTTCTTCATCTTCTGCTAAATCAACTTGACCAACTACAGTTGTTTCTTCACCTTCGTGTAGATATTGAGTACCATCTTCAGTAACTTCAACACCACCTACTAAGTCAACAGCTGATTCTCCTTCTTCTAAATGGAATGGAAGTCCAGTTGTTGGATCTTCTGGAGCTATTGGTCTTTCTTCAGGTTTTTCTTCAGGCTTTTCTTCAGGTTTTTCCTCAGGTTTTTCCTCAGGTTTTTCTTCAGGTTTTTCTTCAGGCTTTTCCTCAGGTTTTTCCTCAGGTTTTTCTTCAGGTTTTTCCTCAGGTTTTTCTTCAGGCTTTTCTTCCTCTGGTTCTTCTTCCTCAGGAGTTTCCTCTGGTTCTTCTTCGTTTTGATCAACGATAGCATCTAATTTATCTAACATTAAACCTGTATGTACAGCTGTTCCTAAAATTGATAAGAAACTTGCAGCTGCTAATACAACTTTACCTATTTTTTTCCATAAACTTTCTTTTGGAGCAACTACTGCAACAACTTCTTCCTCTTCCTCTTCTTCTTCCTCTTCTTCATCATCACCAGTTGGATCTGGTTCTGGTTCAGGTTCAGGTTCAGGTTCTGGAACAGGTACTGGAATTGGAGTTGGAATTGGCTCTGGTTCTGGTTCAGGTTCTTCTTCACCAGTTTCTCCTTCTGGATCTAATTCTGGTGGAAGTTCTTCTTCCTCTTCTTCTCCAGGTCCTGGAACTGGTCCAGGTACTGGTACTGGAATTGGAACTGGAACAGGTTCTGGTTCTGGTTCAGGTTCTCCATCACCAGTTTCTCCTTCTGGATCTAATTCTGGTGGAAGTTCTTCTTCCTCTTCTCCAGGTCCTGGAACTGGTCCAGGTACTGGTACTGGAACTGGTTCTGGAATTGGCTCTGGAACTGGTTCAGGTACAGGTTCTGGGTCAAGTCCCATTCCTTCTGTTCTATCCGGAAGAATACCGCCATTCTTAAGAATGTCCATTTCTTCTCTTAATCTTTCTTCTTCTAAATCATAACCTCTATTAGCATTTTTGAATTCTTCTAATGAAGCAACTTTAGCTGCTAATAATTGTTCTAAATAGAATCTTCTTTCTGGTGTTAGATTTGATGGACTTGGAGTAAATGTAATTCCTCTACTTGCAAGTTCAGCAATCATTTCATCAGTTAATTGTGGATCACCTAATTCTCTTCTAATATTTTTGATTTCTGCTTCTAAAGTAGCAATCATACTATTATTAGTTCTTCTTAAGTTATTTAATTCGAAGATTCTTCTTCCTTTTTGCATGTATAAGTCTTTTTTGTATCTTTCTTCTCTATTAATTCTACTGATTTCTGCATAAGCTCTATCAGTAAATTTATCAACAGCATCAGAAATTACAGCGATGTCATGAATATCAAATTCGATATCATCTCTACCTTTAAATCTTCCGTTTGGTTGACGAGTAACTCCTACAAGCATATTTTCAGCAATTGTATTAGCCTCATTTTTTAATTCATCTATTTGAGCCCATAGGTTATGTAATGTATCATAACCTACGGCTTCTAAATCATCATATCCAGCTACTAAACTATTTAGTCTATTTTCTAATTCGTGCATTCTATCTATCATTATTAGTTAGCCTCCTTCTTATTTCTAATTAACATTTTAATTTGATATCTAATTTGACCATTATTTGTTATATCAGCTAAAGATGTAACTTTATAACCTTTAGTATTAAATAATGCAATCATTTCATCTTCAGTCATATATTGAGTTGATAAATCTTCCCAACTATCTTGTGAAGTTCCTTTAATTTCTTGTAATTTAATTTTTGTTTTGCTTTCTATTGTTCTTGTTCTACCATCTGTTGCAGTTGGTTTTGTTTTTCTCCATGTTGACCATTCACTCCATTTGCTATCATTTGTCTTTTTAGCATTTGTTTGGTCAGCTGGTGCTACTGCTAAGTATTCAGTAGTTTGTCCTGGAGTTGAATTATACCATTTATAAGCAGTTGCCTTTGTTGTTAAATCTTTTTGAGCACCTTTCACTGGAGCTTCAGTATAATATACTTTTTCTTTTGTTACATCACTTGATCCTGATGGATAATATGTTTTATCACCAGTTTCTTGTAATTTATACCAGTAATAGAATGTAACTACGTTCTTTTTACATGTATCACTTTCTGTACATACTTTTGTAGTAGCGCTACTCCAATCAGAGTATTCTTTACATGTTGCATTTTTATCAACAATGTTATCTAATACAGATGTATTTGAATCATTTACACATGCATAGAATATCTTAACAGTATATTTTAATTCTGGATCAGATCCTTCTCCACATGGAACTTTTTGATTCTTAGCAAATGTTGAATTTTTACTTACAGCACATTGATAGTATTTAGTTGGTTCATAAGTACCAGTTACAGTTCTTGTTTGATATCTTGTAACTATAATTCCACCTTCGTTATATGGGTAACCTTCTGGTGCTGTTGGTGATGGATATTTTGACCCATTTGAACCTAAATAATATACTTTCTTAGAAGTTGTTGTAAACCATTTATATGCAGTTGCTTTATTATCTTTTTGTGGATATGCACTACTTGGAGCAGTTACATAATATTCTTTAACATCTTTAGAATTTGATTTTTCTCCTTTAGATGTATAGTATTTCTTAATTTCAATATCCCAAATATATAATTTATCTCTATATCTATAATATTTATTAGATGCTAGAGTTTTATAAGCTTCATATTTGATTTCATCTTTCCATACTTCTTCTACTTTACCTAAGTTTGCTCCACCTTCTTTAAGAGCTTGAGGTAAGAATTTAAAGTCTACTAATGATTTATCTGTAACAACATCATTTATTGTTCCTTCTTTGAAATCATTATATTCTGTATCAGAATTCTTATCTGTACAATTTAACCATGGAGTAAATTGTTTACGTCCATCTTCTAGTACACATACTTTTACATAAGTAGTACTTGTACTACATGTAGCAAATGCTTCTGGATCTACAAGACCTTTATCAATTAAAGTTTGTAACTCAACTTGTGCGCATTCACCGATTGCAATAGGATATAAATCACTATTATTTTCATAGAATTTCTTTCCTGCTTCTAATAATGTGTTTTCATAATCAAATCCTGCAGGTACTGGATCTGGTTTATTTGGGTCACCAGCAAAACATCCCCTTAATAAAAATATAACTAATACAATAGCTAATACAACACAAACAGCAATGATAATTTTCTTTGTTATAGAGCCACTATCATTGTAATTGTCTTCATAGCCATAGTCATCGTATTTGTTTGACATACCTTCTCCTCCAATTCCTTATGTCTTATATTCTGTATATATTTTAACACATATTATTATAAAAAAACAATAACTTTTTTATCTTATCTTTGTAAATTAATTATTTATCTTGGAAATAAATAAAAAACATCATAATTGATGTTTTAATTATTCATGACTTCTTTCAATTTCTTAATTACTTTCTTTTCAATTCTTGAAATATATGACTGTGATATTGTTAATTTTGATGCTAATTCTTTTTGAGTAAGTTCTTTTTTACCATAAAGACCATATCTTTCTTCTATAATTTCTTTATCTCTTTTAGGTAATTTTTTTATTTCTTTTTCTAATATTTTTTTATCATCTTTATTTTGAATTAACTTTTCTATTATATTTTCTTCTGTACCAAATACATCTTCAAAATGTAGTTCATTTCCTTCACTATCAAAGTTAATTGAATCTTCAAAACTTATTTCTGTCATTCTTTTTTTATTTTTTCTTAAAAACATTAATATTTCATTATCTATACATCTACTTGCATATGTAGCTAGTTTAATATTTTTATCAAGTTTATATGTTTTAACGCCTTTTATTAAACCTATTGTGCCTATACTTACTAACTCTTCTAAGTCATAAATAGTACCATCATATTTTTTAGCAAGAAATACTACTAATCTTAAATTATGTTCTATTAATTTATTTCTTGCTTCTATATTTCCATTTTGATACTCAAGTACTAACTTTTCTTCATCTTGTTTTGATAGTGGTGGTGGTAATGCATCAGCACTACCTACAAAAAATACTTCTTTTGTTTTAAATAATTTACTTAATATTTTTTCTATCATTATTCCTCCATTATTTTATAATTTAAAATACATTCATAACTATTATTATTTAAAATACCTACTACAATATCTTTTCTTTCTCCAATATTATCTATATATACTTTTTTAGGTTTAAAACATTTTACTAATTGATTTTGTGTTATTGAATTATATGGA
>JAZSKU010000023.1:0-7115 GCA_045535005.1 Bacilli bacterium | reverse complement strand
GATAATCTATATTTATCGTTACTTCTTATATAGTAAAGTACTTTATATTCATTAACTTTTATAGTAAGAGTAAAATCTAAACTTTTTTTAATTTCTGTGCTTTCTATTAATTCTAATGTTTTAAGACGTTTATTTATTTTAGATTTACTTAGTGTTATAAACTTAGGATAATCTTCAATTTCAGCAGTCTCAATTATTTCTTCATCAGAATAATAATTACTATTTAATATAATTATATTTTTAGTTCTAATAGTTAATGATTTAGTTACTATAAAATATAATATATATATTATTAGTAAGAAAGCTATGAATTTAAAAAAATTAAATTTTCTTTTTACTCTTCTTTTTGTCATTTTTTCCCTTTACTATTTCTTTTATTTTTTCTACGATTATTGTACTTGATGATAAATCTTTTATTTCACTTAAGTTTTCTTTTATTTCTTTAAATGTTTCTTTATCAAATATATTATCTATTGCTTCTCTTAATGTTTTTTCATCAAGATCTTTTTCTTCTATTAAAATACTTATCTTTTTATTAACTAAGTCTAGTGCATTATAATATTGATGATTATTTGCCACATAAGGACTTGGTATTAAAATAGATGGTGTTTTAGTAGCCATTATTTCAGCTATAGTTGATGCCCCTGCTCTAGATATAATTAGGTCAGCTGACTTCATTAAACTAGGCAGATTATCAAAGAATGCTACTATTTTAGTACTCTTTGGTACTATTAAATTATTATTTAAATCTGCATAACTAGATTTTCCTGTAATAAATAGTATTTCTGTATCTTCTTCTTCATAGTTTCTTAAAAAATTAAGAAGTCTTTCATTTACAGATGTACTACCTAAAGAACCCATAACTATAATTATAAGTTTTTTATTCTTTGAAAAACCTAAGTCAGTCTTATCATATTTTTTTGTTTCTATTGCTCTTTGAGCAACTGGATTACCTGTATAAATTATATTTTTACATTTTAGTTTTCTATTTCCTTCTTTAAATGAAGTAAATACAGCATCTACTTTTTTAGATAGGAATATGTTTGTTTTTCCAGGTAACATATTTTGTTCATGTAAGAATACTTTTACGCCTTTTTTTCTTGCAGCTAAACATACTGGAAGTGTTACATATCCTCCGAATGCAATTACTGCATCTGGTTTAAATTCATCCATTATTTGTAAACATCTTTTGTATGAATTTTTAATACAATTTAAATTCTTTACGTTTCTTATCATATCTGTTTTTGATAAGCCGTATATTTCAATCCCTTCATATGGTATACCCATACTAGGAATCAATTCATTTTCCATTCTATTTGTTGTTCCTATATATAGATATTCATTGTCTTTATTCTTTTTAATTTCTTCTAACACTGATAGTGCTGGATATATATGTCCCCCTGTTCCACCAGCTGTTAAAATAAATTTCATAAAGTTCACCTCTACTCAATATTATATATTATTTTTCTTCTTTTTGCATTAATTCTAATATTTTTTTTCTAAGAAGTTTATTTGCTTTTTCTAGGTCCATACCTTCTACACTAAATGGTTTACCTATTCTTGTAGTTAGTTTTCCTTTTTTACCAGTATATTCTCCTACTGTACCAAATGGAACTATTAAAGCACCTGTTTTTTGTGCTAATGATACTGCTCCATATTTAAATGGTAACATTACTACTTCTTCATCAGTACCAATAGTTTTATTTCTTGTTCCTTCTGGAAAAATACCTACTGCCCCACCATTTTTTAAGATTTCTCTAGCTTCACTTTTAGCGTTCTCATCATGTATTCTTCTATCAACCTTAATACAACCTGCTAAACGATAAAACCATGCCATTTTACCTTCAAAATATTCTTCTTTTGCCATATAGTGTAATACTCTTTTAGTTACTATCATTACATTATATTGATCATGTACGTGTCTATGATTACCACATACAATGATTGGTCCTTCTTTTGGTATATTTTCTCCACCTATAACTGTAGGTCTAAATTTTAATTTAAAGTATACACTTATAAATGGTCTTAATATTTTATACCCTATTTCATTACTTGATTTCATAAACTTTCCTCCTCATCAAATTCATTTATTAATTCTTGATATGCAACTTTACCTATTTTATTTTTAGGAAGTTCTTTTCTATATCCATATGCATAAGGTAATGCATAACTAGCTATATTTTTTTCACAATATTCTTTTATATTCTTTTTAACTTCTCCAGTTAATACAATATTTTTCTTAAGTACTATATATGCTTTAACTACTTCTTTTTTATATGGATGAGGCACTCCAACTATAATGCATGTATCTACATATTTATGTTTTTTTATTATATCCTCTATTTGTTTTGGATATATATTGTGTCCTGCTGAAGTAATCATTCTTTTCATTTTTGATTTAAAGAATATTTTACCATCTGTGTCCATATACGCTATATCTCTTGTATGTAACCATGTTTTACCATCATGATGTTTCTTTAATACTTTTTTAGTTTCAGTATCGTTATTTATATAACATTTCATTATTGAAGGACTATATACACATATTTCTCCTTCTTCATTATACTTACATTCTTCTATAGTATTTGGTTTACATATTTTAACATATGTATTATATGTAGGTATACCTATATTATCATTTTTTACATCTAATAAGACAGTAGATGATACTTTAGATGCACATTCAGTAAGTCCATATGTTACATCTAATACTGAATTTATATTATGTTTTTCTATAAATTTATTAATCTTATTATAATGCTCTTTAGATAAATATTCACCAGTTGATATAATTTGATTTATATAAGATAAATCTTCTTTTTTAAGTGTTTTACTTTTTATTACTATATCAAACATAGTTGGTGTTAAAACTAAAGTATTTGGTTTAAATTTATATATATATTTATCTATTTTCTTTATATTAAGACTAGGTATTATATATAATACTCCACCACTTGATAATGTTGTATGAAATACTGATGATAGTCCATAACTATTATAAAATGGTATTGATGAAATAATTGTTCTTTTGTTTATATTTTTATTCACTGTCTTTTCTGAAGTTACTACACTATTTAAATTCTCATTAGTAAGTGCGATACCTTTTGGATTATTACTCATTGAATTACTATATAATATAACAGCTATATCATCTTTTTTATATTTTATTTTAATATCATTTATTTGTTTTCCTTTTGATACAAAGTTGGCATAAGTAATTATATCTTGATCTAATATTTTAAACTTTTTAGTATGTATAGATAAGCTATATTTAAGTATATTAACTTTATTAAATAATTGTATCACTGGTAAGAATATTATCTTTTTTAAGTTTAATTCTTCTTTTAAATTAGTTGTTTTGTTTAATATATAGTCAGCCACTAAAAGATATTTTGAATCCACTAATCTCATTTGCTTTTTTATATCTTCTTCACTACTTAATGGATGAACTATATTTGAGATTGCTCCTATTTTATTTAATGAATATATTGATATTATTGCTTCTATAGTATTAGGTAAACATATTGTTACATAATCACCTTTTTTAACTCCTATATTTATAAATGCATTAGCGCTTTCATCTATTTTAGATAATAATTCTTCATAGGTAAGAACTTTACCAAAATATTCACACGCAACCTTATCTTTACATTTTAATGCATTTGATTTAAATTCATCATAAATACTTATATTATCTGATTTAATGGAAGAATATTTTTCATAATATTTTAACCAAGGAAATTTATTATTTCCTTTCATTTTCTCCCTCCATTATCATTTTAGATACTATATCCATTAATTTATTATTTTCTGTTTCTATATCATGTCTTACTTTATATGGTTTTCCATATCTAATTTGTAATCCTTTTTTAAATAATTTATATTTTCCTGTTATAGCAAATGGTACGATAAATGCGTTTGTTTCTTTAGCCATTTTAACTGTTCCATATTTAAATGGTAATACTATTACTTCATCTTTAGTTCCTTTTGTTCTATTTATTGTTCCTTCCGGGAATATACCTATTGCTTTACCTTGATTTAATATTTTAATTGCTTCTTCCATAGATTTACCGTCTTTTGATTTTCTATCTACTGGAATACATCCCATACTTTTAAAGAACCATGATTTTATTTTAGATGAAAATAATTCTTTTTTTGATAAGATATGTGCTACTCTAGTACTTCCACCTATCATTATAAAAGCATCCATATTTGATGTGTGATTTCCTGCTATAATAACAGGTCCTTTTTTAGGTATGTTAATTCTATCTATATATTTAGGTCTATATAATATTTTAAATATTGGTCTACCTATAAATCTTAATATTCTATATAATATACAATCCATAATTTTAACTCCGATTTCTTTAAATAGTATAACATATTTTATATGTATTAGGCAAAAAAAAAGAACCAATGGTTCTTAATTTAATTTACTTTGAACGATAGAAGTTACAACTTTCATATCTGCTTTACCTTTAAATATAGGAGTTAATTCTTTCATAACTCTTCCCATATCTTGTTTTGATGTAGGTTTGATTTCATCAAATACACGATCTATTTCTTTAATAATATCTTCTTCAGATAGTTGTTCTGGTAAATATTTACTTAATAAATTAATTTCTCTTTCTAAATTAGCTACTAAGTCTTCTCTATTACCTTTTTTGAATTCTTCTATACTTTCTTTATGAGTTTTAACTTGTTTACTTACTACATCTATTACAACTTCATCAGAAGCATTATTTCTTTCTAATTTATTATTTACAAGATATAAATCAATAGCAGATTTTAATAGTCTTAAAGTACTAAGAGTGTCTTTATCTTTTGACTTCATTGCTTCTATCATATCTTTTGATATAGTTTCATATAACATATTTAATCACTCCTAATATCTTTGTTTATTATGTTTTTTTGCATTTCTGATAGCTTCTTTTTTAGCTTCTCTTCTTACAATTCCCGGTTTAGAATATTCTTTTCTTTTCTTCATTTCAGTAGGGACTCCACTTCTTTGAACTTTCATTTTAAAGCGTTTTAATGCACCCTCAACATTACCGTCTTTTACATCTACGTGTGTCATTATCTTCTTCCCTCCCTTCATGACTATTTCTAATTATAGTACAAAAATTGTCAAATATCAAGCAAAAACTATATATATTCTTTAATGTTTGGTATGTTTTTGCTACAATTTATATGAAAGGATGATTTTATGAAAAAGAAACAAACATTTTTAATTATTTGTATTGTTTTATTATCTTTAATCATTATTGGTTCGATTGTACTTAGAAAATTATATAATGATAATCCTGATGAGCCAGTTGATCCAGGTAATAATACACAAATAGTTACTACTTCTGATTTTCAATTAATTAAAGAAGTAAATAAACTTGAAGATAAAAATTACTTAATAAGTCCATTATCAATCAGTTATGCATTTTTAATGGCAAGTGAAGGTGCTTTAGGAGATACTAAAACTCAAATAACTAACCTTTTTGGAGAATATAATGTTAAAAACATTAGTATACCTAATAGAATTGGTATAGCAAATGGTATGTTTTTAAAAGATACTTACAAAGATGTTATAAATAAAGATTTTACTAATACATTAACTACTAAATATAATAGTGATGTTATTACTGCTCCATTTAAAGGGCCTGTACTTATTAATAATTGGGTTAATGATAAAACATTTGGTATGATTCCAAATTTACTTGAAACAATTTCTCCTGATTTTGTTTTAGGTCTTGCTAATGCTGTTGCAATTGATGTTGAATGGAGAAATACATTTGCATGCGAAAGTACAAGAAGTGATAAATTTACTAAAGAAACTGGTGAAACTGTAGATGTTGTAATGATGAGTGAATCTCTATCAGATATAGCATATATCGAAAATGATGATGTAATTGGTATTGTAAAAGATTATTACTCATATGATAAAAATGGTGAAAAGGTATTTAATAGTGATGATAGTGCTGTATCTTTAGAATATATTGCTATTATGCCAAAAGGAAACTTAAAAGAATATATAAATGACTTTAATAAAAATAAATTAGATGAATTATATGAATCTAAAAAGTATTCAACTAACTCTCTTAAATATCATTTATATTTACCTAGATATAGTTATAATTACTCTTTTGATCAATTAGTAAGCGTTATGGGAAATCTAGGTGTTGTTGATGCATTTGATCCAGCAAAAGCAAACTTTAATGGTATGGAAGATGATGAAAACTTAAGTTTATATATTAATACTGCAGTTCATAAGACTGTTATAGAACTTAACGAAGTTGGAACTAAAGCTGCTGCTGTTACATTCTTAAGTTTTGATAAAAATACTTCTGTTCCAGATTATAAAATTAAAGATGTGAAATTTAATAAACCTTTTTTCTATATAATAAGAGAAAAAGGTAGTGATAATATATGGTTCTTTGGTACTGTATATGAGCCTACTTTATGGACAAATGAAACAAAAACTTGTTTAGATGAATAAAAGATATAGTTACCTATATCTTTTTATTATGGAATAAATTATTAAGGATATTAAAGATATTATACTTATTATTATGCCTTCTTTAATACCTTTTATTTTGTATTCTAATGTTATATTATGAGTCCCTGATTCAATATCAAATGCTAAATATGTATTATCGATACTAAATGTTTCAACTTCTTTATTATCTACCTTCACTACCCAACTATTATCATATGGTATTGATGTAGTAATTGTTTTATCTTCATTTAGATTTATATTAGCTTCTATATAATCTTCATCATTCTTAGTGATATTGACTAAGTCTTTAGTTAATATTTTATAAAATTCATTAAACTTTTTATCACTTAAAATTGCTGCTTCTAACAAAATTTCATCATTTATTTTTTCTGAAGGTTCTATTTTTACTTTTATAACATCATCTTTATATTTACCTATATTTATTATATTAAAAGGATTTATTACGCTATATTCTTCATCATTTATATATAATGTATATGATTTTTGAAGTGATGGTGCTTCGAAATATATGTATATGTCTTTATTCTTTTTATTTTTAATTTCAAATACATTATAACTATTAGTTTTATTTACTTTTAAATCAGTTATTATATTATTTATTTCACTT
>JAZSKU010000111.1:0-31002 GCA_045535005.1 Bacilli bacterium | reverse complement strand
ATTAGTTTTCCAACTTCTAAACTCATACTTTTTATATCCATTAATAATTAAAGATGCCCAAGGTTCTTTAATAGTAAGTACTTTCATATATATCACCAAACTAATTTTATCATAAAAAAAGAAGTGTTTAAACAAGTTTAAGCACTTCGTACAAAGTAATTAATTAGCAAGCTAAGTAATTGCTTTGTGTACTAATAATATCAATTAAATATTTACTTGTCAACACTTTTTTTAATATTAAAATCAATATAATAATTACTATCATCATCAGGATCAATTAACATATCAATAACATCACTAGATTTAAGTTCACTAGTTAAATATTTATTAGAGCCATAATATACTTTATCATTATATTCAACTAATACATTATTATTACGATTGTGTTTATATTTTAAATCTTTAATTAAGACACCATGTTCACATAAATAATCAAGTCTCTTTTTAATACGTCTTCCCTTAATAAAAGAAAATAACCCAAACCCTATAAATATAAACGGAAATAATAAAATAATATAATTTTCTAAAACCGCTACCATATGATATTTAGTAGTACATATATTAGGATGACTTTTATTATAATAAACAATATTAGGATAATCACTTATCTCATTAGTACTTGAAGTATTTAAAACACAACTATAATTTTTACCATTAACAACATAATAATATGTAGGACTATAATAAATATCTCTATTATTAGGATTAGTATAAGAATTATAATCTATATCTTTAGCGGGTACCTCTGCATTACATAATAATCTTTTAACAATAGGACCCATTACAGCATAACCTAATATTATAAAAAGAATAATACCAATACATAAAAATACTTTACCAGCAGTATAATCTTTTAAATTCCTTCTATAATTAATAACATACATAATATCACCAACCATATTTTAACACAAAAAAAGAAGTGTTTAAACAAGTTTAAGCACTTCGTACAAAGTAATTAATTAGCAAGCTAAGTAATTGCTTTGTGAATTAATATTATCATGGCCAAATATACTTGTCAACACTTTTTTATAAATTTATACTTTTAATATTTTCTTTTATAACATTAATTGAATTAGTAAGTTTTTCTTCTTCTTCATCAGTTAATTTTAAGTATACTCTTTTAGTAGCACCATCTTTATTTAATATAGCAGGCATACCTACATATACATCATTTTCTTCATCATAAATAGATAAAGATAAAACATTATTTTCATTACCTAAAATAGAATTAGTTATCTTAACTAAAGCCATACCTATTCCATAATATGTAGCACCTTTTTTATTAATAATTTCGTATGCTGCGTTACGAACATCATCTTCAATATCTTTCATTTCACTTTCAGAAAAGAATTCTTTTATATTTTGAAGACTAATACTAGCATTACTCCAAGGAATAAATTCAGAGTCACCATGTTCACCAATTACATAAGCATTAATATCTTTAGAATTAATACATAATTTCTTACCAATCATAAGTTTAAGTCTAGCAGTATCTAATATAGTACCTGTACCAATAACTTGATTAGATGGTAAATTAGAATACTTATAAGTTAAATAAGTCATAACATCAAGAGGATTAGTAGCAACAACAAATATACCATTAAATCCACTTTTCATAACATTATCAACAATATCCTTAAATATAGCAGCATTCTTATGAATTAAATCAGTTCTAGTCTCACCTGGCTTTTGATTAACACCAGCGGCAATAACAACTATTCTAGCATCCCTACAATCACTGTATTCACCATTAGAAATACTAATTTTATTCGGAGCATAAGGTAAACAATGATTAAGATCCATTACTTCACCTTCAACTCTATCCTTATTAATATCTATTAAAACTAATCTATTAACATAAGTATTTTGATTAACTAATGCAAAAGCATAAGCCATCCCAACATTACCACATCCAATTATTACAACTTTATTATTCATATTATTCACCTATTATCATTATAACAAATAAAAAGAGTTTTAAAAACTCTTATTTATTTTCTTCTTTCTCTTTCATTTGTCTTTTCATATCACTTACTTTTAATCTGTAGAAATATAGAATCTTACTACTTGTTGGTATAACAAAGTAAGCACCAGTTTTAGTTTCATTTTCTTTCATTAAAATTGGTTGTCTAACAGTATCTCTAATTTCTAACATATCAGTAAAGTTATGTAATTTTAATAATTGATATTCAGAGAAATCAAATTCACTATTTAATGTTTGAATATAAGAACCATAATTATTTAATATCTTCTTAAGTTCTTTTTCATACATATCTTCAGCAGTTCTAGTTTTAATATAGAATCTAATTGTAATAACTACGAATAAAGCTACTACTACAAAACTAAATATTGCTAAGATTAAATATAAATATACAAATGAACTAGCTTCATTACATAATAACACTCTATTTTCACTAACAATTAAATCATTACTAAGCTCAATAGCCATTGTTTTAGTAGTTAATGGAACAGTTAAACTCATAACAGATTCTTTATTAGATGCACCTTCAAACTCTTCACATTCACCTATTACATTAACATATAAATTAATAGTAAGAGTACTTATAGTATCATCTAAATCATATACATTAACAAACTTACTAATTAAATCATTATAAGTATTATAATCAATATCAACCCATTCACTAATTTCAACATTTTGTTTATCAGTAGTAAACTCTTGATTCTCTTTAATAGTACTTGTCTTAGAATATAATGAATTACCAGTTTCCTTTTGAACAACATCCACAAAAGATTCAATTCTATAAGAATATTTATATTCTCCTATTTTCTCATCTAATTTAATATCATATCTAAAGTTAGCTTTAATATAATCAATTAAACTAGCTATATATTGTTTATCACTTTCTAAGAAATTATTTTCAAAAAACTTGTTCTTCTTTAAATATACTTTATAATCAATAAAACTAGATTCATTATAAGAAGCATATTGTTCTTTTTTACTATTATTATATAAAGATATAAAACTTATACTTAATATAGCAAATATAATAATAATACAAATATAAGTATAAATCGTGCTTCTTCTCATAGTTTGATTAACTAATATTTCATTTACCTGATTCTTTTTCATAACTATTCCTTCCTAATCCTTAACAAATAACTCTCTTACCCAAAGAGTTGGATAACCTATATATTTAATTTTAAATTTAACAAGTCCTTCAATATCTTCATCTATTATAAAGCCATCATCACTTTTACTATTAGCATCTCCCTTAGTATAGTATCTATATACTCCATTAACATTAGATATATCTATAACTCTATGAATAGTTTTAATACCATCATAATTAAATACAAGTACTTGACCTATTTTAATTTCTTGATCATCATAACTTTCATAAACAATAGCATCCCCAACATCAATAGTACCTGTCATACTACGAGATCCTACAACTAAAATACCATATTTAAATTGACATGAAATAAGCATAATCAATAATGTAATTGCAACAATTAATACAGCATTCCAGATAAAATTCTTTTTCTTTTCAGCATAAGCTACAACAAATTCATCAACAGTAAATAATTTTTCAAATATAAGAAACATAATATATGGATATAACATTCTTAAAAAGCTTCTAAAAAATAAGAACACATTTGGTTGTATAGGAATAATATAAACATATAATACAGTCATTAACCTATATAAAATAATTGGTTTACTACCATATCTACTAGATACATAATTAAAAAGTAGATTTGTTGATAATGCAGCAAATAATACAAAACCTAAAGCTGTTAAAAAGTCATTTAAATTAGTTAAATCATATATTCCAGTATAAATAACTAAATCTACAAGTACAGTCGCTATATACGTTAAAACAAGCGATAAATCATATGATTTAGATCTATAAGTAATCTTAGCATCTTGTTGTAAGAATACACTTCTTATAATTTCTGTTGATACTAAAATTAAACCAAGTGGAATAATATAATGCCATAAAGACCATAAACCTAAAGCAACTTTAGTTTTCTCAAAACCAAAATATAACCCCAATGCATAAAATACGCCTAAATATACTAATGCAAATATAAACATCAATAACATAACTTGTTTTTTTCTTATTGATTTAATATCTCTTCTCTTAAGAAAATAGTATACAAGTAAAGCATAACAACTCATGAATATTGATAAAACACCACGTGGAACCATATTTGATGCAAAAAGAGCAAAGAAGAGAATTATAATTAGTATTATTTGCAATAAATAAATTTTAATTTTATTTTTTACCATAACATCCCTTCTTTACCTATTTTTCATCAAATATTATTGTGCTACTGGACTAGCAGTAAATGAAACACCTATATTAGCTGTTTTAGCAGTTGTTGGAGTTTTGTCTAGTCTAACAGTAACAACAACAGTTGTACTTGCTCCTGCTCCTAATTCACTTGTATTAGCAGCAAAACCAGATGCATAAGCAGCTGTTACATCAAAATAATCTTCATTACTATTAGTAACAGTAATATCTCCTAAAGTAGCTTTAACATCAGTTTCACCATTAGTTATAGTATAAGTAACTGTTGCAGTATCTCCAATACGAGATAAATCTCCTACTGTAAAAGACCCTTTAGTAGCGTCATTTGCATCAATAGCAGTAGATTTAATAAATCCACTAGGTGCAGTAACATCAGTAAAAGTTACTCTTAAATCTGTTTCATCAGTTAATGTTCCAGCATTACCAGTAATTGATAATCCAACACTAGATACTACAGCATAACCAACACCTAATACTAAAATTAAAACAACTAAAGCAACACTAAGAAGTGATTTTCTATTTTTCATATTTTCACCTCCTCACATAATATAATACAAGAATAAAAACATTGACTCTTCTATCCTACAATAATTATTATACTCTTTATATAACATATTTGTCAAACTTATTTACATAATGAAAAAATAGAGAAAAAACTAAACTCTATTTATTAATACAATTTCCCTATTTTCAATACTCCCAAGAGAAAAATCTTTCTTACTTTTAGATAAAAATCTATCCATATTTACTACTCTATTATGAGTAAATGGCTTATTATTAACAATTCTTACATCCATGTCATCATCATAATAATCACGATCTAAATAATATGGATCAAATATATATACTTTATCATCATCTATTTTAGTAACAATAATATAATGTTCACCACTTAAATAACTTCTTACTAATACACAACCACCACTATTAACACATTCTTTAATTAAATCTATATTAACATCTTCACCATCATATCTAACACAAGACACACTAAAATCATGACTATTAGTATATCTAGTAATCCAATGAGTTAATTTATTAATTGCTTCACGGCTAGTTCCACCTTGACCCAAATTACCATCTTCATCATAACAATCAAGAGTATATTTATGTATAGCTTTAACAAGTTCCGCAGGAATCTCTTCTCTTTCAAATAAATAATTAAAAGCATTTTGTAAAGAAACAGTCCCACAATCAAATTCAGTTATTTGATATCTTAATGGTATTTTCATAACATCCTCCTATAATCAAATTATAACATAAAAAAAGACATTATTTAAAATGTCTTTAATATTAAAATTTATTACAACAATTATCATTTATATTACTTACTACATTCTCTTCAGAACATGTATACATAGGACTATAAGTATGTTTATAAATATGATGATTAATTATCTTAGTATTAATTGGAATAATATGAGGTACTTCATGCATAAATTGTCTATGTACACATCTTTCAGTAGGACACTCCATTATTGGAGGACAAACAACACCTTGAAATGTATTATCACATCCACAAGTATCATTACCTTCTACTTTATAATTTTGATACATACCATTATTATAATTCATATATTTCACTCCTTTTCACTTTTATTTTATGTTATATAAATTATAATGTTTAGGCATATAAAAACGCTTTATTTAAAGCGTTTATTATTTATACAATAATTTCTACTATAAGAATCAAATATTAAAATTTCATACCTTTCATTTGTTTCATCATTGTTTTCATTTGTTCAAATTGTTTAAGTAATCTATTAACATCTTCAACCTTTTGTCCACAACCCTTAGCAATTCTTATTTTTCTATCAGCTTTAATAATATCAGGATTACGTCTTTCTTGTGGAGTCATAGATAATACAATAGCTTCTACTCTATTCATAACTTTAGGGTCAATATTAATATTATTAAGACCCATCTTACTTGCACCTGGAAGAAGTTTAAGTAAATTTTCAAGAGGACCTAACTTCTTAATTTGTTTCATAGTACTTAAGAAATCTTCTAAATCAAATTTACCTTTTTGAATCTTTTTAGCAGTACTCATCATTTCATCTTGATCAAGTTCAGCTTCAGTTTTTTCAATAATAGACAAAATATCTCCCATACCAAGTATACGATTAGCTATTCTATCAGGATAAAATTCACTAATACCATCTAATTTTTCAGAGTTACCAATAAACTTAATAGGTATATTAGTTAAATGTCTTAAAGATAAAGCTACACCACCTTTTGTGTCACCATCCATCTTAGTTAAAACACAACCAGTTAATTTAAGTTTATCATTAAATCCAGTAATTACATTTATAGCATCTTGTCCCATCATAGCATCTATAACAAGTAATACTTCATGAGGATTAATTGTATTTTGAATTTCTTCTAATTCATCCATTAATTTTTCATCTATTTGAAGTCTACCAGCAGTATCTACTAAAATATAATCATACCCTTTTTCTTTTGCATAATTAATACCATTCTTAACTATTTCTACAGGGTTACCTTTACCTTCTTCATATACTTCTATATTAAGTTGTTTACCAATACTCTTTAATTGATCAATAGCAGCAGGTCTATATACATCACATGCTATAAACATTGGTTTCTTATTATGTTTCTTTCTAATTAAATTACCAAGTTTACCTATAGTAGTAGTTTTACCACCACCTTGTAAACCAACAACCATAGTTATAGTAGGATTCTTACTCATTTCTAAAGGAGCAGCATCTCCACCTAAAAGATTAACAAGTTCATCTTTTAATATCTTAACAAACATATCTCCAGGTTTAATACTTTTTCTAACTTCTTCACCTAAAGCTTTTTCTTTAACAGAATCTATAAACTCTCTAACAATCTTAATATTAACATCAGCTTCTAATAAACAAAGTCTGATTTCTCTCATCATCTCACTAATATTATCTTCATTAATAACACCATGAGATTTTATATTACCAATAACTTTTTGTAATCTTTCACTTAAATTCTCAAACATATTATTCCTCCCAGTAAATCATATATTATTTTATCATCTTTTAATATATAAGTAAATTAAGTCCTTTTAGAAGCATGAACTAACTTCATCATATCAGCTTCTACAGTCATATATTTATCACTCTTATAATATTCTTCTTTCTCAGTTTGTTCTTTAACATAACAACTAGATGCACTTATATATCTATATAATATTTCATAATTAATTGGATATCTAAATAACTCTTCAATGTATAAAGAAGTTATTCTATCTTCAGTAACACTATATTTCTTAATTTCATCAAGTCCTAAGTTACCATTACACTTAATATCTATTAACATAATACTACATAATTCTTTATATAATCTTTCAATATCTTCTTTTTTAATAATAGTACTCTTAGATAATTTAGATGCTACACCTTTAAATAAATAAGCCGCTTTAACACAAGTAACTATATATGGATCAGTCATTTCTTTTAAAGAATCTTTATATATTACTTTTTCTTCATTAGTAGACTTATCAAATTCTATTTTAAATATAGATGTTAATTTTTTAATCTCATCATATTCTAAAACACCATCTAGTTTTCTTTCAATAAAATCAAGTTTAAATATTCCATTATCCGCACAAGTATAATCATTTAATATAACTACACCCATGTCATCTCTAATAAGTTTCTTTAAAGCACAAATTCTTTCTCTTCTTTCATTAACACTAGAGACATCATACATAGAGAAAGATTTACCCTTTCTCATTTGATCAACAAAATATCTTAATTCATCAGTCTTAAATCCACTCATTCTACTAGTAAACATTTCATAATATATTTGTTCACAAATACATTCATCATCTACAAAAGAAAGTTTACCATCAATAAGTACACTAATAATACCTTCTCTAGAAACAAATATATTTTTAACTAAAGCACCTTTATCATAATTCATAAGACCAACATATTCACCCTTATTATTAGATTGAATTAAGTCTTCACATATACTTTTTTTCTCTACTAAAAGTTCTACTTCACTCATATTTAAATATTTAGATAAATAATTCTTAAAGAAATTATATATTTCAATATCATCATATAAAGAATTAAGAATATTTCTTATATAATTCTTTCTATCTTTAACACTCTTTAAACTAGATATTTTAGGTATTATAACATTAGCAATAACTTTCTTATAAATTATCTTTATTCTTTCATTATATACTTTCTTTAACAAAGGATTCTTAGCAAAATCATACTTCATAAAATATAATCCAGTTAATTCTTCATTTAACTCATCATAAAAACCTTGATAACTCATCTTATCACATTTTACTTGTAATTCATCTGTATGATTAAAATAACTATTTAATACTTCATCAGTACCAATAGTATGTCTAAGTATCTTAGCTATCTTTTTAAAATCTTTATAAGCATCAGAAAAAGGACTTACTACAACACCATATATATCTTCAGCAAGCATTTGAGTAATACCCTCATTTAAGCCTCTTTTAGTATCAGTAGTATCATTAATACCATTATAACCATAACTTCTAGATGCACTATGTAAAAGTTCATGTATGATTCCTAAATATATCATATGTTTATACGATGATATATAAGGTCCTAAATTACCTTCTTCATCAAATCTAAAATACTTAGAAGAAATAGCAATCTCAGTAGGTCTAGATTGAAGACGAGCATACATTAAATCTTCAACAAAAAGACCAGTTACACTATCCATATTTCTTTTAATAAACTTAGTATCTAATTTATAACCATATAATTTAGGAATACCAACTAATATGTAACTTTTAAATTCTTCTAAATCAATAATTTCTTTACTTAGTGGTATCTTCATCTATATCACCCACATTGTAAAGTTCATCATTATATCCTAATTTATCTTTAATATAATCTTCTACTTCTAATTCTACTTCTTTATAAATAACACCTAATTCACTTTCAATAACATATGCAAAAACATGCTTATTTTTATAATCTAAAAAATGAGCAATTTTTCCATATTTAGAATCATTAATAACTTCAATTAGAACATTATTCATAAACAAACCTCATACAAATTATAGCATATAAAAAAAGAAAATGCATTAAGCATTTTCTTCTTCACTATTCATAGCTTCGACTACTTCTTCATCTTTATCATCACTTAAGAATTTTTCTTCTAAAATCTCAGCAGCATCATCATCTAAAAGTTGATTCTTTAACATAACTTCAATATTGTTATATTGTTTAGAACCTGTACCTGCAGGTATTAATTTTCCTAAGATAACATTTTCTTTTAGACCATTTAACATATCACATTTACCACGAGTAGCAGCATCTGTTAATATTCTTGTAGTTTCTTGGAATGATGCAGCAGATAAGAATGAATCTGTTTCTAAAGAAGCCTTCGTAATACCAAGCATAACTGGTTTACCAGTTGCTGGAACTCCACCACTTAATATAACTGGTTTATTGATTTCAGCAAATTCACGTAAAGGAACAGCAAGTCCTTCTATTAAATTAGTATCTCCTGGATCAACAACCTTAATTTTTGTAATCATTCTTCTAACTACTGTTTCAACATGTTTATCTGAAACATCAACACCTTGACTCTTATATACCTTTTGAATTTCTTTTAAGATATATTGTTGAACAGTTGTAGGGTCTGTAACAGCAAGTAATTCTTTAGGAGATACTGATCCTTCTGTTAAAGGTTCACCAGCAGCTACTACATCACCTTTTTCAACTTTAAGTTTAGCATTGTATTGAGTTACATGTTCACGAGTTTCAACATCGTTAGTAATATATAATTTAAATCTGTTATTCTTATCATCAGTAATCTTAGTAATCTTACCGCTAATTTCAGCGATAGTTGCTTTAGCTTTAGGAATTCTAGCTTCGAATAACTCTTCAACTCTTGGAAGACCTTGAGTGATATCAGCAGCAGATGCAACACCACCAGTGTGGAATGTACGCATTGTTAACTGAGTACCAGGTTCACCGATTGATTGAGCAGCCATAATACCAGTAGCTTCACCAACTTCAACAACATTACCAGTTGCTAAGTTAAGACCATAACATTTTTGACAAATTCCATTAGCACATTTACAAGTTAGAACACTTCTAATTTCCATCTTAGTAATTCCAGCACCAACAATCTTATCAGCAATCTTTTCAGTAATTAAAGCGCCTTTATCAATAAGAACTTCTTTAGTTTCTGGATTTAATATTTTTTGATTAGAGTATCTTCCAACTATTCTATCTCTAAATGATTCAATTACAGCACCACTCTTTTCATCTGTGAATGCTTCAACTTCAATACCTTGGATAGTTCCACAATCTTCTTCACGAACAATAATATCTTGAACTACATCTACAAGTCTTCTTGTTAAGTATCCAGCATCTGCAGTCTTAAGAGCTGTATCAGCTGTACCTTTTCTAGAACCGTGTGTAGATAAGAAGAATTCTTGCACATCAAGTCCTTCACGGAATGAAGCTTTGATTGGAATTTCTACTTGACCACCATCTGGTTTAGCCATAATACCACGCATACCAGCAAGTTGTCCTAATTGGTTTGCACTACCTCTGGCACCAGAGTTGATAATCATTGAAAGTGGACTTTCAACATCAGCTTTTAAAGCTTCTCCTAATTTACCTTGAATTAAATTAGTTGTATCTGTCCATAATTTAATAACTTTATTATGTCTTTCTTCATCAGTAATAAGACCACGTTTAAATTGTTTATTAATCTTATCAATTGTAGCATGAGTCTCATCAATAATAGTTTGTTTTTCATTATTTACTGGAATATCAGAAAGAGAAATTGTTATACCTGATTTAGTACTATATTTAAATCCTAAATCTTTTAATTTATCAAGCATTATAGAAGTTTCAGTAGTCTTATATCTCTTAAATATTTGAGCGATAATCTTACTTAAATCTTTCTTAATTAATGCTGGAACTACAGGTAATTTAGCAACTTCTTCATATAAGTTCTTACCTTTTTCAATAAAGAACTTATCAGGAGTCATATATTCAATATTTTCTTTAGATCCTTCATTAATATATGGATAAGTATCTGGAAGAATTTCATTGAATATAATCTTACCAGCAGTAGTAACTAAATATTTTTCCCTTTGTTCATCTGTCCAAACTTTATGTTTCATACTCTTAGTAGGGATACATACTCTTGTGTGAAGCGTAATATCTCTTCTTTCATAAGCCATTAAAACTTCGTTTGAATCTTTATAAGCTTTACCTTCATTTGGTTCTCCTGCAAGTTCAAGAGTTAAGTAATAGTTACCTAATACCATATCTTGAGAAGGAGTAACAATTGGTTTACCATCCTTAGGATCAAGGATATTATTAGCACCTAACATAAGAAGTCTTGCTTCAGCTTGAGCTTCTTCACTAATAGGTACATGGATAGCCATTTGGTCACCATCGAAGTCTGCATTAAATCCACCACAAACAAGTGGGTGTAATCTAAGAGCTTTACCACCAACTAAAATTGGTTCGAAAGCTTGAATAGATAATCTATGAAGAGTTGGTGCACGGTTAAGTAACACTGGATGTTCACGAATAACTTCTTCTACAACATCCCATACTCTTTCATCTTGAGTATCTATAATCTTCTTAGCAGCTTTAATATTATGTGCTATTTCCTTTTCAACTAATTGTTGCATAACATATGGTTTAAATAATTCTAAAGCCATATCTTTAGGAACACCACATTGATACATTTTTAAGTTTGGTCCTACTACGATAACACTACGACCAGAATAGTCAACACGTTTACCAAGTAAGTTTTGTCTAAATCTACCTTGTTTACCTTTAAGCATAGATGATAAAGATTTTAAAGGTCTATTTCCAACACCTTGAACACTACGTCCACGTCTACCATTATCAATTAAAGCATCTACTGCTTCTTGAAGCATACGTTTTTCATTTTGAACAATAATTGTTGGAGCTTCTAATTCTAATAATTTTTTAAGACGATTATTTCTATTAATAATTCTTCTATATAAATCATTTAAATCAGATGTAGCAAATCTTCCACCAGGAAGTTGAATCATAGGTCTTAAATCTGGTGGAATAACTGGAAGTACATCAAGTATCATCCATTCAGGTCTATTACCACTTTCAAGGAATGAATTTAAACAGTCAAGTCTCTTAACTAATCTTAATTTCTTTTGTCCTTGAGCTTTTTCAACATCTTCTTTTAATTCAGCTACTTCTTTTTCTAAATCTACTTCGCTTAATAATTGCTTAATAGCTTCAGCACCCATTCCAACTTTGAATTCATCACCATATTTTTCATAATATGCTCTGTATTCTTTATCAGAAAGAGTTTGTTTTTTAGCAAGAGGTGCAATTCCTGGATCAAGTACAATATAACTTACGAAATAAAGTACTTCTTCAAGTTCACGAGGACTAATATCAAGTACAAGTCCCATTTTTGGAGGTACACCTTTTGCATACCAGATGTGACTAACAGGGCTAGCAAGTTCAATATGCCCCATTCTTTCACGTCTAACTTTAGAGTGAGTTACTTCAACACCACATCTATCACAAATAACATTTTTATATCTTAATCTTTTATACTTTTTACAAGTACACTCAAAATCCTTAGTAGGTCCGAAAATCTTTTCACAAAATAAACCATCTCTTTCAGGATTTAAAGTTCTATAGTTAATAGTTTCAGGTTTCTTTACTTCACCATAAGACCATTCACGAATTTTTTCAGGGGAAGCAATACCTATACGAATTCCATCAAATTCATTAACTTCCATTATTCTTCACCCCTTTCATAAGCATCTTCTTCTTCGATATCAAAATTCTCATCGAATTCTAAATCATCAAGACTCTCATTTTCAAATTCTTCATCATTTTCTTCATAATCAGCTGGTGTTTCTTCTTCAGAATCATCTCTTCCTATTTCTTCAATAGAAATTGGTTCACCATCTTGATTATCTTCATGTTCAAGTTCTTTTATATCTTTAAGTTCTCCACTCTTACCTATCATTTGTACATCAAGTCCTAAAGCTTGGAATTCCTTAATTAATACTCTAAAGCTTTCTGGAATACCAGGAGCAGGAATTGGTTTACCTTTAACAAGAGCTTCATAAACTCTAACTCTTCCAACTACATCGTCTGATTTAATTGTAAGAACTTCTTGTAAGATATGAGCAGCACCATATGCATATAATGCCCAAACTTCCATTTCTCCAAATCTTTGACCACCAAATTGTGCTTTACCACCTAATGGTTGTTGAGTAACCATACTATATGGACCAGTTGCACGAGCATGGATCTTATCATCTACCATGTGTACAAGTCTAATCATATACATGACACCAACAGATACTCTCTTATCAAATTTTTCACCAGTACGACCATCATATAACCAAGTCTTATAATCAGGATCAATTCCAGCTTCTTTAATTTGTTCTTGAATATCTTCTTCAGTAGCACTATTGAATATAGGAGTTGCATAATGAACACCTAATTTTTTACCAGCCATACCTAAGTGTAACTCTAAAATTTGTCCTAAGTTCATACGAGAAGGAACACCTAATGGGTTTAGAATTACATCTACTGGAGTACCATCTGGTAAATATGGCATATCTTCTTCAGGTAAGATTAGTGAACAAACACCTTTGTTACCGTGACGTCCAGCCATTTTATCTCCAACTTGAATCTTTCTCTTCTTAACTATATATACTCTAACTACTTTGCTAACACCAGCAGGAAGTTCATCAGAGTTTTCTTTAGTAAATATTTGTACATCATGTACAATACCAGCACATCCGTGAGAAACTCTTAAAGAAGTATCTCTAACTTCTCTAGTCTTTTCACCAAAGATTGCATGTAATAATTTTTCTTCGCTTGATAATTCTTGCATTCCTTTTGGAGTAACTTTACCAACAAGAATATCATTTTCTTTAACTTCAGTACCAATTCTTACGATACCATTTTCATCTAAATTCTTACGAGCATCTTCACTAATATTAGGAATATCACGAGTAAATTCTTCAGGTCCTAATTTAGTATCACGACATTCGATTTCTTTCATTTCAATATGAATAGATGTATAAACATCATCTTTAACTATTCTTTCATTTAATATAACAGCATCTTCATAGTTAAATCCATTATATGTCATGAATGCAACAACAACATTCTTACCTAATGAGATTTCTCCCATATCTGTAGAAGGTCCATCAGCAATAACTTCACCTTTATGAACTTCTTCACCTTTCTTGACGATAGGTCTTTGATTATAACAAGTTTCATTATTACTTCTTTGATAGTTAATTAATTCATATACTCTTTGTTCTGTTAATCCTTTAACAATAATTTTCTTAGAGTCAACATATTCAACTACACCATCAATATCAGCAACTACTGAACATCCTGAGTCACGAGCTATAGCAGCTTCAACACCAGTACCTACAATAGGAGCTTCTGTAATCATTAATGGTACAGCTTGTCTTTGCATGTTTGCACCCATAAGTGTTCTGTTAGCATCGTCATGTTCCATGAATGGAATCATACTTGTTGTAACAGATACGATTTGAGATGGTGAAACATCTATATAATTTACTTTATCCTTAGATACGATCATATTATCTTTAGCGTATCTAACAGGAACCATTTCATCAGTAATATTTCCATCTTTATCTACTTCAATAGTAGCTTGACTAATATAGTAATCTTCTTCTTCATCAGCAGTCATATATACCATTTCATCAAGAATCTTACCATCAACTACTTTTCTATATGGAGTCATAATAAATCCATATTCATTAATCTTAGCATAACTTGCTAAAGATGTAATAAGTCCAATGTTTTGTCCTTCAGGAGTTTCAATTGGACAAATTCTACCATAGTGAGATGGGTTAACGTCACGAACTTCCATACCTGCTCTATCTCTTGATAAACCACCTGGCCCTAAAGCACTAAGTCTACGTTTATCATTTAATTCAGATAATGGATTAATTTGTTCCATGAATTTAGAAAGTTGACTACTACCAAAGAATTCTTTTAAAGCAGCAGTAACTGGTCTAATATTAATTAAAGATTTTGGAGTAACAGCATCGATTTCTTGAGTAGACATCTTATCTCTGATTTGTCTTTCCATTCTAGCTACACCTATTCTAAATTGATTTTGAATAAGTTCTCCAACTTGTCTTACACGTCTATTTCCTAAGTGATCTATCTCATCAAATTTACCAACACCATATAATAAACAAATATAATATGATAAAGATGCATAAACATCAGAAATAGTAAGTCTCTTAGTATCTATAGTTTGATCATTACCTATGATCTTAATTACTTTTTCACTGTCATCATTAGCGTACACTAATACTTCTTGAATCTTATTATAAGTATCAAGTTCTTCATTAATAGTTACTTCTTTAACTCCATAACCATCTTCAAAATAAGGTTTAATACTTTCTAAGATATCTTTAGTAATTAAAGTACCCTTTTTAACTATAACTTCATTATCAATCTTAATATCTTGAGCAATCTTAGCATTTAAAAGTCTATCTAAAACATTAAGTTTCTTATTGAATTTATATCTACCAACTTTACATAAATCATATCTAAATTTATCAAAGAATCTAGTGATTAATTGATTCTTAGCTGAATCTAATGTAGCTGGTTCTCCAGGTCTTAATTTTTCATAAATTTCAATTAATGCTTCGTCTGTGTTCTTAGTAGAATCCTTTTCTAAAGTATTAATTAAGTATTCATCTTGCCCGAATAATTCAAGAATTTCATCATCACTAGAAAGTCCTAAAGCTCTTAATAATGTAGTAACTGGAACTTTTCTTGTTCTATCAATTCTTACATATAAAATACCTCTAGCATCTAATTCATATTCTAGCCATGTTCCTTTATTAGGTCTAACTTCACTTGTAATGATATTACGTCCACTCTTATCAACTTCATTTTTATAGTAACAAGATGGCCCCATAACAAGTTGACTATTAATAACTCTTTCAGCTCCATTAATAATAAATGATGCTGTATCAGTCATTAAAGGCATATCACCTAAAAATACTTCTTGTTCTTTTACTTCTCCAGTTTCATTAATAAAAAGTCTTGCCTTAACTTTTAAAGGTGCTGAATAAGTAACTTTTCTTTCTCTACTCTCTTTAACAGAATATTTTGGCTCATCAAAATAATAATCACCAAATTCAAGTGATAATGAACCAGAAAAACTTTCCACTGGGAAAATATCTTCAAATACCTCTTTTATTCCTTCCTTTAAAAATAAGTCAAATGAATCCTTCTGAACCTCTAAAAGGTTAGAAAGTTCTAGCGTACTACGCTTAGTTGAGAAACTTCTTCTTTCTCTATGGTCACCAAATTTAACTGTTTTGTATGCCACTATTTCACCCCAATCCTAAATTTTTAAAGAACACAAATTTTAAAAATAAAACAAATGTACTGCAATTTAAAATATTATCATATATTTTACAATAAATCAATATATTTTAAGCGAAAATGTAAACAAATTTTACTTTTTATTTATTTGTAACTTTATATATAAAATACCCTTTATCCTTATTTATTACATCAATGTTTTTAGTTTCTTCTAATATTTTCTTAATTGATAAAGCACCTTGATCTTTACGAATAACAAAATACAAAGCACCAGATTTATTTAAATGATTAAATGCATCATTTAATATTTCAAGTAACTTATCTTTTCCTACTCTAATTGGTGGATTAGTTATAACTACATCATATTTATCAGTAACATCGCTATAAGCATCACTAACAAATGCTCTAGCATTTATATCTTTATATCTTTTAATATTTCTATTAGTTAAATGAACAGCTCTTTTATTGATATCAATCATATCTACATTTGAATTATTTACTAAACTGATAACTATTCCAATTAAACCATATCCACATCCAACATCAAGTACTCTTTTACTAGAAGTATCATCTTTTAAATAACTTTCTAATAATAACTTACTTCCAAAATCAATTGCTTTTTTACTAAAAACACCATTATCACTAAAAAAGCAAAAAGAAGAAGAATTATATTTATAAATCAACTCTCTAATTTCACTTTTCAAGTTTTTATCATTCTCAAAATAATGACTCATATAATCTCCTTCTCTATAACGCAAAAAAGCCTTTAATTATAAAGGCTTGTTTTAATTAAGCTAATTCTACAGTAGCGCCAGCTTCTTCTAATTTAGCTTTTAATTCTTCAGCTTCAGTTGCAGAAACACCTTCTTTAACGTTTCCACCAGCATCAGCGATATCTTTAGCTTCTTTTAGACCTAATCCAGTAGCTTCTCTAATTACTTTAATTACTTGTAATTTTTGAGCTCCAGCATCTTTAAGAACAACATTTTTAACACCGCTATCAGCAGCTTCACCAGCTTCAGCAGCAGGAGCAGCAGCAACAGCTACAGCACTTGGATCAACACCAAATTCTTCTTTCATCATATCTACTAATTCTTTAACTTCAAGAATAGTTTTTTCTTTTAAAGCTTCAATAATATCTTTATTTTCAATTTTTGCCATTAGTTATTCCCTCCTTCTTCTAACTTTTCAGCATATAAATTTAATCCTATACTTAAATTTCTTACATGTTCAATTAAGCCACCAGCAAACATTGTAAGTAATCCTTCCATACTTGGAATAGTTGCATATTCAGCAATAACTTTAGTATCAACTACATCGTTATCAATAAATCCAACTCTAATTTCTAAAGCAGGATGTTCTTTAGCAAACTTACTAACAACTTTAATTGGTTCAATAATTGAATCAGAGAATAAATAAGCATTAGGTCCTTCCATGTAATTATCTAATTCAATATTCTTATTCTTTAATGCGATATTCATAAGAGTATTTTTATAAACTTTTACATCAGAATTAACTTCTCTTAAACTTCTTCTAAGTTCAGCTATTTCAGAAACTGTAAGTCCTTGATAATTTAATAACAAGAATGTTTTTGAATTATTAAGTCTTTCAGTGATTTCAGCTACAACAGCTTCTTTTTGTTTAAGAATCTCTTTACTTGCCATACAGTCTCCTTTCATATAATTAAAAAGTTTCCTCATGACAAGGAAACTATTATAATCGTCATTATACATGTTTCCTCGGTAAGATTTATGTTTGTACTTACTGTCTTTGGTCACTTCACGAAATTGATTATACAATAAAATTTATCATTTGTAAACCCCTAAATTAAAAGAAGTGATTATTCATCACTTCTTAGTTATTATAACTTCAATCTTAGTAGTTCTACTTGAATATGTAAGTTTGTTATCTTTACCAGTAACCATAACAGGTACTTCATGAGTTCCAGGTTCAAGACTACTTAAATCTACATAAACTTTAATATCTTCTTTATTTAGTTTATTAAGTACATTTGAAACACCTTTAACAACTACATTAACTTTAGTTTGATCAGCACTTCCAGCTAATGCTCTATATTTAGAAGTATCTAAGTTTTCAAATTCAATTGGAATATTTTCAAATTCCTTAGAAGTTTCATTTTCCATCTTAACCTTAATAGTAGCAGCTGTATCAGACATACTTCTTACTCCACTAGGTTTAATGATAGTTTCTTGGAAAGTCTTATCTTTACTTAATCCATTAACATCAATTTCAACTTCAATCTTATCAATTCCATCAAGAACTTCTTCTTCACCATATAATGTTACTTTATTAACATTTGATGTAATAGAACTAATAGCACTACCACTAGCTACCTCACCAACAGGTACAATTTCAACAGGTACAACTTTACTTGGAGATGTTACTACAACAGTAGCAGTTACATTTTCAGGAACTATTTCAACATCAGGAATTTCAGTACCCTTTTCATCATAAGCAACTAACTTAACATTATCAATTGTATAAGTACCAGCAGTCTTAGTATTTAAAGCATTAACATCAACTAAAGCTTTAACACTTGCAACTTCTTCTAATTTATCTTTATAAGATTTAATTATTACTTCACTCTTATCAAGAGTAACAGAACTAATAACTAATGTATTATTTAATTTATCAGTATTAAGAATATCAACAGTAACTGTTCTAGATTCACTAACTTTAGGATATACAACAATAGTTATTCTAGATGGATCTAATTTATAATCTAATGTTTGAATTGGATTATTATATTTAACATTAACTTTATGAGTACCTTCAGTTAAATCATTTAAATCTAATGTTAACTTATGTTCATCAACTAATTGTTCTGCTAAATATAAGTCACTCTTTCTACCCATTAATACAATATCAGCAGCATCAGGAATACCTTCAACTACATAACTCTCTTCATTGTATTCAGCTTCTACAGCAATATTAGTAAGAACAACACTTTCATTTCCTACTAATGTAATAACTTTACTATCTACTGCTAAAAATGCAGCAAACGCACATATAAGAGATATAAATATTAAAGTATTTGGATTACTAAAGAACTTATCTAAAGTACCACCCTTAGTATTAAATTTATCACTTATAAAATATACTAATCTAGATAATGGTGTAATTACAATTAAATCTAAGATTCTATATAAGCCTCTAAATATAAGTTTAAAGAACCTAAATATTTTATTTATCATCTTTTTCAAGTTCTTCACCTTCTTCCATTTCATCAGCTTCATAGAATGTTTCTTTCTTAGGTTGTAATTCTTCAATTAATAACATTCTAGCATCATCTAAAGATAAGTTATAATTTAGTTCACTATTCATAGCAACAGATATTCTACCAGTTTCTTCACTAACTATAATTGCTATACAATCACTATTCTCACTTATTCCAAGAGCAGCTCTATGTCTAGTACCAAGTCTCTTAGAAATAGTAGCATTTCCACTTACAGGGAATACACTTCCCGCACAAGTAATCTTATTACCTTGAATTATAACCCCACCATCATGAAGCGGATTATTTGGGAAGAATATAGAAATTAATAACTCACTTGTAATATCTGCATATAACTTAGTCGCAGGTTCAATATATTGAGCCAAACTATAATCTCTTTCAATAATCATTAACGCACCAATCTTATTCTTCTTAAGATATTCACAAGCATTAATAATTTCATAAACAAGTTTTTCTCTTTCATCAACAGTTAATACTTTATGTCTACCAAGTAACTGTGTACGACCAATACTCTCTAATGCATTTCTAATCTCAGGTTGGAAAATAATTATAAGAGCTAAAGGTCCCCAAGAGATAATATATTCTAATATAGTACCAACAGTATTTAAATCAAGTAAATCACTTAATAACTTAAGTAGTACTATTATTAAAACTCCTTTAAATATTAAAGTTAATTTAAAATTATTTCTAGAATATTTTAGAACTTGATAGAACATAAACCATACTATCGCAATATCTAAAACATCAGTTAATATATTAAAAATAGATGAATAAATCATATTTCACTCCTTTGCTTACTAAAATAGTATACTATATCTAATATTTAATTTCCACTTTTTTAAAATTAATTTACATCATAAAATCAATTATTTAATTACATATGGATTACTAAAAGAACCATCTCCTTTTGAAATAATAACATCTTTTTTAAGAGATATTACAGGATATATATCATATAAATCATTAACATTATTATTAGGTAACATCTTAGCATTATCAAAGTATCCATATGGACTCATAGTATGTATCAAATTATCAGTATATAAATAATTTTCAGTATTTGTTTCATATCCACTTTCACTATATTTATAAAGTCCAGCATACATAATCTCATCAATAGTAATTAATCCTGCTTTTAAAGTATATATATCATTAGATGAACATAAATACTTTGGAATACCATATTTAAATCTATTAAATCCATTATATATAGTTTTATTATTAGAATAATTACTACCACTATAAATACTTCTATCATTACAATAATAACTATCAACAACTAAATCTGAATCAATATTATCTTTATACCAATTATCAATATATGTTTTAACAGTACTATCATATTTATTAGATACACTTTCACTAATAGAGTTACTAACTCCACCATTCATATATCCAACATAAGAGTTATCATTAGCTAAAGTATTATATTCACTTTTACCAATACTCTCTTTATTACAACTCTTACCATAATAATAAAGTCTTACACTACCATCTTCATTAGTTCTAAGTATTCTAAAACACATATCAGAAAACATAACATAATTATTATTAACATTTCCTCTAAAATAGTATATCTTTTCACCTTTACCATCAAAATCTATATCAAAATTATTATTTAAATTAACAGTATAATATAATCCATTACCATCAAAAGTATTAAAATTAACTTCTTCATCACTTATAGCTTTGTTATCATAAAGTATCGCATTATATAAAGTAACATTCTCACATACATTTCTTTCTTTAACACTAGTTCCTTCAATATATAATCTAGAAGATAAAGACTTATCAAGCAAACTCATTTGATCATAACTATCATTATAACTAACCCATATATATAAAGTATAAACTTTACTATCACCTGAATTATAAAATATATTATTTAATAACAATATTTTAGAATCCTTAATATTAGAAAAATCCCCATCATATTGTTTACCATCAGAAGATATAAGTTTCCATTTAAAATCTTTTGTTCTTAACTCTTTATCAATCGAATCAACTGATAAATATAAAGAAGAACATATATTTAAAGAATCATTATGATTCGTAACAGTAAAACTCTTAGAATATGCAAGAGTACTATAAGTCTCATCATATATTGGATAATGCCCTATTACATTAACTTCATTATCAGAAATAGACATATTAATACTACCAGTAGTAACACCAGTCCTATTAATAACATCATTTAATATATTAGTACTAAAATAAGCATAAGTAGTAACAATAACACTAATAAATATAAATATAGATACTATAATATACTTTCTTCTACTCTCCATATATTTCTCCTATTTTACTAAAATTATTATAACAAAATTTAATATATGAGTAAATAAAATAAAAAAAAGAAGCATCTAAACTTGTTTAGACACTTCTACAAAGTAATTCAATTAGTCAGACTAATAATTTGCTTTGTGAATTAATATTAACATTATAGAATATTAAAGTCAATATATTTACTTATCAAAAAGACAAATATTATTCAATAAAAAAGCATCTAAATTACATTAGATACTTTTTATAAAATTATTTAAATAGATTTCACAATTAATTTAATAGCAGTCTTTTCTTTATTATCAATAATAACATCATAAAAAGCTGGTGTACATATTAAATTAAGACCTAAAGGCGCTACATATCCTCTAGCAATAGAAATTGCTTTAATAGCTTGATTTACAGCTCCTGCACCTACAGTTTGAATTTCTACTTCTTTAATACCTTCTCTAAAAGAATTAGCTATACTACCTGCTACCTTTTGAGAAATACTTTTACTAGATACTTTGATTATATCCATATTTTCACCTCATTAAATATTATGAAACCAAAATAAAAAAAGACCGAAGTCTTTTTATTTTTTCTTAGTTTTATCTTTTTTAACTATTTTTTTAGTTCTAATTGTCTTAACACTTTTTTTCTTTCTAGTAGGTCTTTCTGTAGTACCTAATATTTGACTAGCTAATTTAGGATGACCAATAATAACAGTTAAGAATGGTTCAATTAAATTAAGAAGTCCAAATGCTACAAAATAATATCCTAAGATCATAGTTTGAACATCAGCATTATCATATAAAGTAAATACTACTAAGAAACCAAGTAATGCAAGTAATATACATATAGATAACTTAGGTAAGAAATTGATACTTTTTTTCTCTATTAATAATTTAGTGTGATAGCCTTTGTTTAAAACATTTGCTATAGAATAAAGTAAAATAGTACTTCCAATAATAAATGATGCACTTGGATAAAAACTATTAATAATTACATAACTACCAGCTACTATATTAATAAGACCCAAAACTAAGAATTCATAATCATCTTTTCTTCTATTAATAAAGTATGCAAGTAAACCAAAAAATGCAAACATATAAAATAATGGCGCTGCATAATCAATTGGATGTAAAACACCAATTTCAGGGATTCTAAGTACTATAAATCCAATAGCAATATAAACACAATATAACATAATATCTATAGCTATCATAGAACTTTCAAATTCCCTAACAATTATCTTATTCCATTTCACACTAATCACCTACTATACTATATTAATTTTATATTATAAAGAAGATAAAGTCAAATAAAAAGAATAGTCATTTGACTATTCCTAATCATCATTTTCTTCTTTACCTATAAAATCAAAGAAGTCATATTTTTCATCAAAGAAAACATATATAATCTTAATAAGTGCTACTACTGGAGTTGCAATAACCATACCAAGAACACCAAACATATAGTTAAATACTAATAAAGATAAAATTATAGTTATTGGACTTAAATTCATCTTCTTACTCATAACTAATGGTTGAAGTATATTTCCTTCTAAAGTTTGTACTATTAATATAAATACTAAAGTTAAAATACCAATTAATGGACTTTGAGTAAATCCTATTACAGCAGCTACACCTGCTCCTAAATAAGGTCCAATATATGGAATTAAATTAGTAATAACACATACAAATGCAACAAGTACTGGAGCATTTAAACCTATTATTGAAAAACCTATAACAGATACTATAAATAATAATATAGATAACCATATAGTTCCACTTACAAATGAATATAAACTTTCATTTAATTTACCAAGTAAAGTATTAACATCTTTTCTAACTTTCTTTGGAAATAATTCTATAAAATTAACTGAGAATTTATCAAAATCTAAAAGTATATATACAGCAAGAATAAAACTTAATAATATAGTACCTAAACTACTAATAACATTAGTAACAGCATTAATAACTAACTCAGGTAAATTAGTTTGAACACTAAGCGCAAACTCTTCAATCTTAAGTAAGAAAGATGCTTTAACACTATCTAGATTTTGTAAACTTAAATCAGATAACTTTATAAATAAATTATCAATCCATAATTTAACATCATCAACTATTTGAGGTACAGATGATACTACCTCTGTTACTTGTTCACCTAAAGATGGTAAAGTAAATGCTAATATTAAACCTATTATAGCTAACATACCTACAAAAGATATTAATACAGCAAGAGGTCTTTTAACACCCTTCTCTGTCATTCTAACAACACTAGGATTTAATATCCACGCTATAAACCATCCTATAAATAATGGTGATAATATAGATAAAATTTTAACAATAAAATTAATTATATTCCATTCACCAACAATTAAAGTAACAACATATATAAGCAAAATAATAAATAATATAAATAATATTTTTAAAATCTTATTACCAGTTTTAATAAGTTCATTAACTTTTTTAGAGTTAATTCCTCTACTTTGTTTTTCCATTTTAACTCTCTCCTTATAATAAAATAATAACATACTTTTTAATAAAAAAATAGTTCTAAAAGAACTATTTTAAATCATCAATTTTCTTAACTGTTTTTTTAACTGTCTTAGAAATATCATTCTCATATTTATTATACATAACACCCATTAAAATACCAGTTGCGAAAATTAACATATTACCTGCTGTCTTCATTATTATCATCTCCTAATAATAGGATTAACTAATATATTTATTTTATACATATTTTAAATAAGTATTTCTATTAGCAGAATATAAAGTTCTTACAGATAAATTAAGAGAATCTAAACTACCTAATATAATTAATGATTTTTTAGCTCTTGTAACAGCAGTATAAATAAGTTTGTTATAAAACATTCTATTAAAACTACGAGCAAGTATTATAACTACATTATCATATTCACTTCCTTGAGATTTATGAACACTAACTGCATAAGCTAAATTAAATTTATCAAATTCACCACTCTTATATTCAACTAAATTACCCATATAATCTATCGTAACAACCATCTTCTTATCTTCATAATAAATATCTTTAATATATCCAATATCTCCATTAAATACATTATTATCTACATCATTAACAAGTTGAATAACTTTATCATTAATACGAAAATATTTATCATTAATAATATATTTCTTTTCATCAGGGTTAAATATCTCAGCCATTAAATCATTTAAAGAATCTATTCCATTATATCCTTTATACATAGGAGCGAGTATTTGAAAGTTCTCACTACTTATTCCTTTACTAACAGCTTTAGTACATATTTCAGATAAATATCCCTTTATATTATCATCACTACTTTCAATAAATTTAAAGTCATCATAAACTCCAAAAGAATCAAATTGTTTTTGATTTTTTATATCAAGAGCTAAATTAGTTATATAGCTTCCCTCTTTAACTCTATAAATAGTATTTAAATATTTACTCTTAACATTCTTATTATTAAGTAAATCATTTAATAAATCCCCTGGCCCAATAGATGGTAACTGATTAACATCCCCAACTAAGATAAGTTTAACATTTAATCTAAGACCTCTAAGTAAAGAATAAAATAAGAATATATCAATCATAGAACTTTCATCAACAATAACAATTCTTTCATGACTCTTATTATATTCATCAACTAAGAAACTTCCTGTTTCTTTATTCCATTTTAAATATTTATGAATTGTATAAGCAGGACAAAGTACACTCTCAGCCATTCTCTTACTTGCTCTACCTGTTGGCGCTAATAAAGCTATATCATCACTAGTTACATCAAGCATATCTTTTAATATTTCAACAATAGCTTTAATAATAGTAGTTTTACCCGTACCAGGTCCACCAGTAATAATAAAGAAATTATTAAGAATACTTCCCTTTATCGCATCTTTTTGATCATCATTAAAAGTTATTGAACATCTCTTTTCATATTCTATAATATATTCATCTATTTTCTTACTATCAATATTATTCTTAATACTATTTATACGATTAATACTATTTATAATCATATTTTCAGTATCATAAAAAGAAGTTAAACAAACAAACTCATTAAATATAACAATATCATTATTATTACAAAGTTCATTTAAATATACTAAATATTTATCCGCATCAAATATCCCACGAAAACATCTTTTCATACGAATAAATAATTCTTCTTTTAGAATCATCGTATCCCCAGTTTCATAACACATAGTATATATATTATGTTTAATTAAAGCACTAACTCTATATGGATGCATCTCATCATTATCTTTAAGAAACATTTGATCTAATTTATCAAAATTAACATGTTCAACAAGTTCATATATATTCTCGTTAATAATATTAAATAATTCAAGTTTATATATATTCATTAAATCTACTGCTTCTTTAACACTAAATCCAAGTGAATTTAATTTAATTATTAAATCTTGATTAAGTTCATTATCAAGTATCTTTTCATGCATTCTCTTTGCTTTTAATAAAGTCATACCAGGTATTGTTTCTAAACATTCATAATCTTCTTTAATAACTTTAATAGTATCACTACCATATCTATCAACAATCTTTTTAGCAGTCTTAACTCCAATACCTTTAAACATACCACTACTTAAATATAAAACTAAACTATCTAAGTCACTTGGTTCTTTAATCTCATAATTATCAACATTAAATTGAACACCATATTTAGGATGATCAAATAACTTACCATAAAGTACATAATCAACATCAAGATTAACATCATTAAAACTACCAGTAAAACCAATAACTTTATTAACATATTCTTCCATACTAGAATCATTAGTTTCTTTCACTTTAAAAACTCCAACTTTATATGGACCACTATTACTCTCATAAATAATTTTTCTAATATTTCCTAGTATGTATGTCTTCATAATAAATATATTAACACAATTAAAAAGAAATTAGTATAACTAATTTCTAATTATTATTGACCTTGGAAACCACAATTTGGTCCACCATTACCATCACAAGGAATAGTAGAAATTCTCATTCCATCATAAATTACATCATCTAAATATACATAATTCCAATTTCCTTCATAACCAAGTACAGCACCAGCATTTGATAAAACGTTTGTTCTGGTTAAATCACTAGGATTATTATTATCTGAAATTATACTAGATGCAGAATTTGTATCATTTAAAAGCCAATTTCTTATTGTCATAGGATTATCTATAGTATACTCTCTATTGCCTACATAGAATGTAATAACACTACGTGTATTACCTCCACCAGTAATTACACCATTTCCATTCATAGTAAATGATTCTCCACTTTCAGCTACAACAGTTTTTATAGTATCACCTATTTGTTCAACTTTAACTGGATTATCACTTGTTCCTAATGCAACAATTTTATAATCACCGTTTGTTACATTAAGTACCTTAATATTACCCTTAGTATCAAGTTCAATATAATAATCAAGTTCTTCTCCATCCATTGGAAGTTTAGCAGCTCCACTCGCTACATTACTATAAACAAGTTTACCAGTCATAATAAACTCATTAGCAACTGCTTTAACATGTGATTGAACTTCTGTTTCAAACGCATCAACTTTTGCCTTATTAAACATTTCTAATACATTTGGCATCGCAATAATTACTAATATTGCAAGTATAGCACTAACAGCTAAAAGTTCAACTAATGTAAAACCATTCTTTTTCATTTTATTCACTCCTATCTTATAAAGATAGTATAACACTATATCAAAAAAAAAGAAATTAGTTAAACTAATTTCTATTAAAATGGACAAGGTTCACCACTATTACCTGATATATGATTATAATAATCACAAGTTGCACCTGTAAGTTTCATACCATCATAAATTTGGTCTTCCATTTTAGCAGCTGTATAAGTTCCTTCATATATTACAGCAGCACCCGCATCCGTTAAAACATCAGTCCATGTAGAATCATCAACATGATTTACATATAAAAGTTCATTTGATGTATTAAATTCACTTTTAATCCATTGTCTTATAGTCATAGGTTGATTTATAGTAAATGTTTTATTATATAAATAAAAAGTAATCGTAGTATTATTGTTATTGTTATTGTTATTATTGTTATTATTATTGTTGTTATTATTACCACTTTCACTATTTCCAGTTATAGTTCCATCATTACCCATAGCAAATTCACTACCACTTTGAGCAGTTTGTGTTTTAATAGTATCACCTATTTGATCAACCCTAATTGGATTATCACTAGATCCACTAGCTTCGATTTTATAATCTCCATTTGTAACATTAAGTACTTTAATGTTTCCTTTAGTATCAAGTTCAATGTAATAATCAAGCTCTTCTCCATCCATTGGAAGTTTTGCAGCTCCACTTGCTACATTACTATAAACAAGTTGTCCTGTCATAATAAATTCATTTGTAACTGCTTTAACATGTGATTGAACTTCTGTTTCAAATGCATCTACTTTTGCTTTATTAAACATTTCTAGTACATTTGGCATAGCAATAATTACTAATATTGCAAGAATAGCTATAACCGCTAAAAGTTCAACTAATGTAAAACCATTCTTTTTCATTTTATTCACTCCTATCTTATGTATTAAGTATAACTCTATATAGCATATAATTCAACAATAAAAAAAGATACATTTAAGTATCTTTTATTTCACTTCGTATGGAGTACCACTAGTACCATTACCTTTAAATTCAACTGATTGTTTAATATTAATAACAGGTCTTATAGATCTTATTTGATTAACAGTACTAAAACCCAATCTATTACTATTACTTCTATTCCATACATAACAATAATCTTCATAACATCCAGATGGTGTCATTGTCATAACTTGTTTACCATTTGCTAAGAAATAGCTATCACTAGCAATATTATAATATGAACCAGCCATAACTTCTTCATCATATGAAATTAAGCCAACTTTTAAACTAATCATACCATGTCCATTATTATCTTTTTTACACTTTAATGTAGGAGTATAATCAGTATAAAGTTTATAGTCCTCAATAACTAATAAAGGATCCCCTACTACTTTAGTTTGTTCACAATATGTTCCTTTAACTATATATGAATCATAATCCTTTAAATTATTTTCATACCATTCATCTACTCTACCTTTAATTTCACTTTTAGAATAATACATGCTTTCAGGTTTACCAGTATTAGCATTAAATCTATAATAAGCATCTGTATTAATACCATCACTTAATATAAGTCTAATTGAATTATCTTCATTAATTCTAAGAATTCTCCAAGTATATCCAGCAAATTTAACATAATTGTTAGTAACATTTCCTCTAAAATAATAAACATCTTTTCCACTATTAGTACTATTAGATTTATATATACCACTTGAATCTGCAGATGCACTAAAACTCGTATTAAAGTTTGGTGTTTTATTAATAATAGTATTATTTTTTAGAATAAGATTACTTAATGAATTACTTGATATTGTAACTCCACCTACTATTTCACCAACATCATTCATTTCGAAATTAGTACCACTATCAGCAACTTCAGATTGTATAGATTCACCTATATCTTCAGGCTTAATAGGATTTTGACTAGAACCATTTGCTTCTATTTTATAGTCTCCATTAGTAACATATAATACTTTTATATTACCACGACTATCTACCTCGATATAATAATCAAGCTCTTCTCCATCCATTGGAAGTCTTGTTGCACCTGGTACAACATTACTATATATTAATTGTCCCGTAGTTATAAACTCATTAGCAACAGCTTTTATATGTGTTTGTACCTCTGTTTCAAATGCATCTACTTTTGCTTTATTAAACATTTCTAATACATTTGGCATCGCAATTATCACTAATATTGCAAGTATTGCAATAACAGCAAGTAATTCAACTAATGTAAACCCTTTTTTATTCATAATATCGTTCACTCCTTATTATCTATATAGTACTAGTATACCCCCCCCGATTTTTTCTTGTCAAGTGTTTTCATACAACAAAAAAAGATACATAAAGTATCTATTTTTTATTTTCTCTTACGAATAAATATTATGTAAGTTATTAATCCTATAATTGAAATAATTAATCCTATTCTTTTTCCTGGACTATTATATATTATTTCTATATTATGATTACCTTTATTAATATTAAATCCAACAAATGCAGTATTAACATTAAAGTATTCTATTTCCTCTCCATCTACTTTAATAGTGAATCCTTTGTCATAAGGAATAGAAGTAACTACTACACCATTTTCATAAGTATATACATTTCCATATATTTTATTATTCTTTGTTTTTTCACTATCAATATTAACTTTAGTAACTTTTTTATTAACATCTTTTATATCATTATAATCAATATAATATAATTTTAAGTTTTCAATATTATAAGTACCTTTAGATAATACAATATCTAATTCTTCTAAATCTTTATCAGCAATCACATAATTAAATGTAGTATTACCATTATAATATTTCCATTCAGCACAAGTTAATTTATTTCTTTCATTATTAATATCAATAACAAGATCTCCAACCTTACATTTTTGAGGTTCATTAATTTCAAAACTAATAAATAAAATCTTATCTCTAACTTCATCACTTACTTTAATATTAAGTTTACTATTATTTTTACTAACAACTAACTTTTCATCTTCATACTTAATAGTGTCATCCATACCTAATAACTTAAATCCATCTCTTGAAACTTCTTTAATTTTAGTTTTATATTCATTATTAGTTTTAACATCTAAAACACTATTATTAATAAGTATCTCATTAGTATAAGGAAAACTGTAATTATTAAATTCATTAATATTCATATGATCATAACTAACATACATTAGAGGTAATACAT
>JAZSKU010000096.1:0-6505 GCA_045535005.1 Bacilli bacterium | reverse complement strand
CTAACTAATTTGTATTATAGCAATTATACAAATATTAATAAATGTTTCAATTGACTAATTGTATCAATTATGTTACAATAATGCACATGAAGAAAATGTATGATTATATAAATTATATTGAAGTAAATAAAACGCCTGAAGAATTAGAAAAAGAATTCATTAAAAGTTTTATTGCTTTTAGAAAAGAAAATAACCTAACACAAGAAGTATTAGGTCTATATTCTAAAGTTAACAGAGTTAAAATAGCTCGTATTGAAAGTGGTATGCATTCACCAAGTATTAAAAACTTACTTGAAATATTAGGACCAATCGGATATACAATTAAAATAGAAAAAATAAAGAAGTAACTTATGTTACTTCTTTTATTCTGTACTACTTATTAATATACCTTCACTAAGCTCAAAAAGTGTATTACAAAATTCTAATACTTTATCTTTCGAATTATCAAGATCATTAATAACTTCTAATATATCAAAACCAATTATTCTATAATCATTATTAACTTTTAATTCAAATAATAATTTAAACTTATCAAAGGTCTCTTTATATCCATAAGTAAATATATCATTATGATTTAATATACATTTTAAAAGTACAGTTAAATTATAAATAAAACTCTTATCTACTTTTATATCTTTATTTGAATACAAATACATATATTTACGTCTAACATCATGAAGTACTGTTGGAAGTACATTCTCATCATTCTTCTTTATATCTTTGTATGTAACAGTTTTAAATACATTCTTTCCATAAAGTGTAGGATTAACATTATATTTATCTTTTTCATATAAAGTAACTTTAGTTTTACTATCTATCATATTATTTATTACTTCATCTTTTAAATAATAACTAATTAAAACAGTTTCTTCTTCAAGTAATATATATTTAGATATTTTACTTATATTTTTAACATCAAATCTATTTAATACAACATATAGTTCAACATCACTAAATCCTTCAATGATATCTCCATTACCACAAGATCCACCTAATATAATAGAAAGTAAATTATCTTCAAATAAATAAACCATTTTATTTACTACTCTATTAATTACATCAATATATCTCTTTGGATATTCTTTATTTAGTTTTAATAAATCATGAGTACACTCAATTTTAAACATAAAACTCCTCTTTTCTACCTATAGTATAAAGAAAAACTTAAAAAAAGAAAAGAAGAACTTTTTCATAAGAAAATAACTAAAATTCAGTAGAAATTTTAGTTATTCATATATAAATAAAAGTTATATCATTTGATTAAGTTATTATCTTTTAAATAATTCACTAGTTGTTTATATCCAGTATCATTCCAGAATTTAAATCTAACATCATCCTTAAAACTTCCTAGAGTTTTAGTTTCACCTTCAGGTATAAAGATAAAATCCCAACACCATCCATATTTACCTTGGCGTCTTTTTGATATTGTTCCTTCTGTAATACTAGTAAATACTACAGGATCTTTTCCATATTCACAAAATGCTAGTGCTTGAACAAATCTAGCTTTTCTATTTTCTTCACCTTTCATTAATTTAAGTACACCTTGTTCACCAATTGTATCTTGAACATAATGAGTATAAGCAGCAGGAAATCCTCCTAAAGCATCAATCATAATACCAGTATCATTTTTAACAACATTACATTTTAATTCTTCACTTGCCCATTTAGCAGAGTAAGCAGCTACTTCTTCTACACTATTTGCTTGAATTTCAACAGTGTCCATCTTAACATTATCAACCTCTACCCCTATTGGTTCTAAAACCTCCTTTGCTTGAGCTATTTTAGCCCAGTTTCCAGTAACTAAAGTTATTTTCATAAATATTCTCCTTTCAAAATAACATTATTTTATAACTCTTTTTAGAGTCATTACCAAATCATTTTTTACACATTCTGTATCTCTATCAACATCAATTACAACAAATCTATCTTTATCTATTTCACTTAACATTCTAAAAATAGATGACTCTTTTTTTAATATATCAAGTTCACTATCAGAATAAGAATACCCATCTCTTAATGTAGCTCTTCTAATAGATGAATCAATATCACCAGTTAATAATATAGTTTTATCAGGAAGTAAATTAAATGTTCTTAAAGTCATATAAACATTATTAAAGTGATCCATAATATTACCACCATATTTTCTATACATCATAATACTTTGCACAGCACATACAGTATCAAATCCTCTATCACTTATTACATTTTCACCATTATTTAATCTGGGTATTATTACTCTTTCTTCATCATTAGCTTGCTTAGCCATAATAAGTAAAGTTTCCATTTTAGCATTTCCAGTATCAAAAAATCTATCATTCGTAGAAAGAAGTATCTCAAATATACTTTTATTTATACCTTGATGTACTTGATCATTAATCTCGCCATTAAAATAAATATCATCAAATACACTTTTTAAATAATTAAAGTAATAAGTTTTACCTATACCATTAATTCCTTCTAAAGTAATAAGTTTACCCTTCATAACCTTTCTCCCAAAAGAAATTAACCCATTGATTTCCATTAATTAAATCAACATATACAATATCCATATCTTCATTATCTAATGTAATACTATTCATATCATCATTTAAGAATAATGAATATACACATATAGCTTTCTTATTTCTTTTTAATAATTCATTTATTACTAAATTAATACTTCTACCATGACTAACTATATCTTCAAATAATATAAATTCATCTATTTCTGGATCTATATAATCCCAAATGATATGTTCACTTCCATAATCCCATTTATCATTAGTATTAGTCATCTTAACTTGTACCACATTTATTTTTCTAATACCCGTTTTATGAGAAACACTAACAAGTAAAGGAAGCCCACCACGAGCAAGCCCTAAAAGACCAATTTTATCAAGTTTATCTCCATATCTTTTTATTATGTCATCAACTATTAAATTAACAGCTCTTAAGAATTCTTTTTCACCATACTTTATTTTAATAGAAGTATCCCCATCATTAACTTTTTTACCACTACCTAAGCATACTTTCATATTCTACACCATCCTTAAAACCATTTTCTTTAAACGCTTTAATTCTATCTGTGCACGCAGTACATTTACCACAATGTAATTCATGATTTTCATAACATGTCCATGTTAAATGAAATGGTATTTCTTTTTCAATTCCTAGTTTTATAATATCTTTTTTATATAATCCACTTAGTGGTGCCTCTACTTTAACCTTTTTACCACTACCTAAATAAATAGCTAAATTAATTGCCATATTAAAGTCTTCATCACAATCAGGATACAATGCTCTAGCTATTCCTTCTTCAGTATGAATACCATAATAAATTATATCTATATTCTTACTTATTGCATAAGAAGCACAAATACTAAGCATAACACCATTTCTATATGGAACATTAGTGCTTACATTTTCATTATCTTTTAACTTTTTATATTGTTCATCATAAGATTCATATGGTATAGATTTATCACTTGCTTTAATAAGAGAACTACCACTTTCAGCAAATATATTAGTGATATCAATCTCTTTATAAGAAATACCATAATAATCACATATATTTTTAGATGCATCTAATTCTTTATCATTATTTTGTCCGTAATTAATACTTAGTGCATATACATTATCTTTTCCATATTTATCAATAGCAATCTTTAAACAAAGAGTACTATCAATTCCACCACTAAATAAAACTAATACTTTTTTCATATTTCACTCTCTAACTTTCTTGCCATCATAACTCCACTCATAGAAGCAAGCATAAGGCCTACCGTAAGACCACCACCAGTACCTATTGAATAAAGCCCATCAAGTGAAGTCATAAAGTTCTTATCAAGTACAAGTTCATTTCCATAAAATTTAATTTCCGGTCCATAAAGTAAATTATCTTTATCTTTAAATCCAGGTACTACTTTATCTACTTTCTTAATAAAATTAATTATATTAGTAAGAGTTCTATAATCAAGTACATAACTTAAGTCCCCAGCATAAGCACTATTCATAGTTGGGGTTATAGAATTATTAATTAAATCATATTTAGTAGTACTCTTACCATCAAGTAAATCCCCTAATCTTTGTACAATAGCATTTCCTCCACTTAATAAATTAGCTTTTTTTGCTATATTAAATCCATATTCATTTGGACTATTAAATGGACTACCAAACTTATATGAAACAAGTATTGCTAAATTAGTATTTTCACTCTTCTTATCTTTATATGAGTGTCCATTTACTAAAGTACATCCATTATCATAAGTTTCTGGAGTAACAAAACCACTTGGATTTTGACAATAAGTTCTAACCTTATCAAAATAAGGTTTACTCTTAGCAATAAATTTACCTTCATACATAAGTTCATTAATTTTTTTCATAGTTTTATCACTAAGTTCATAACGAATACCTATATCCATATAACCATTTCTCGTTTTAATATCATATTTTTTACATAAACCTTCAAGCCATAAAGAACCATCTACTCCAACAGCAAGTATAACTTTAGATCCAAAATACTCTCCATTACTTGTTTTAACACCAATTACACGCCCATTATCAATAATTAAATCATTAACTTCCGTATTAAACATCATATCTATTTTACTCTCTAAAAAGTCTTGTAATTTCTTATATAATTCATGAGACTTTTCAGTACCCAAATGTCTTACCGGAACATCAACTAAATTAAGACCATTCTTTTTAGCTTTTAATTGAAGTTTACATATTTCCTTTTTATTCTTAATACCCTCTATATCTTTAGAAGCACCAAACTTTAAATAAACTTTATCAGTATATTTCATAAAATCAATTATTTCATCTCTAGAGTATATATCTTTAATATATGTATCATCCTTACCACCAATATATAATTCATTAGAGTTCTTGTTGTATGAAGATAAATGATAAGAAAGAAGTTTACCATCTGAAAATGCACCAGCTCCACTAAATCCACCTATTATATTACATATAGGCTTACATTTCTTACACACTCCACTTTTAGATATAGGACAAACTCTTGATTCAATTCTTTTACCTTTTTCTATTAAAAGTATCTTTTTATTACTTTTAAGTTTTAATAACTCATAAGCACAAAATACACTACTTGGACCCATACCTACTATAATCACATCATACTTCATTAGTTAACTTCCTTTCTTTAACTTTATATATACTTTCAAATCCATATTCACTATTCATTTCATCTATATAAGCACGTCTCTTATCTTTATCCATAACACTTAAATTATTAATTATTGAAGAACATATATCTATAGTATCTTCATAACTATATTTTTCAGTATCTATCCCAACATATGGAATATTATATCTATGAGCAAATTCAAGCATTATTGGATAACCATCAAATAATGCTTCACCACTCTTTAAATCACTATCATTTATATCTCTATCATGTATTCTTTTATACCTTACACTACTTGAAGCATAAAGTAAAAACGTAACATCAGGTATAACACCTAACTGCATAACATAATCAAATTCATTTATAGAAGCTTTAGTGTGTTCAAAGTAATAAGTAGACATCATACTTCTTTCTACAATAGTATTATCTTTTTTTTCAAGATCAAGCATACATCTAAATGTATAAAACATAAATCCAAGTTTACTATTACTACTTGTTCTAACAGTTCTAACTAATTTAGAAAACTCATCTTCATTAATACCCATTATATTTATAATTCTTTGTGTTTCATGAGTAAAATCTACTCTCTTACTTACTTCAGAGGCAACACTACTCTTACCACTTCCATCCATACCTTCAAAAGCAACTATCATAACTTACTCCTTTAAAGATTCTAATTTTTTATATTTATTTATCGCAACATATGTAAATGGTGTCGCAATAATTTCATAACCTACCTTCCATACAAATTGACTAATCATCATAGTTAAAATAACACTAAATGGTACACTACCTATAAAAGCAACACTTACAAATATAATGGTATCTAATGCTTCTCCTACTATAGTAGAACCAATAGTTCTTAACCATAACTTTTTCCCCTTAGTAATCTTTTTAATAAAATTCATAACATATGCATTAGACAAACTACCAATTAATATCGCAGATGCTGATGCAATAAACATTCTTGGTGTTGTTCCTAAAATAGTCGCAAACGCTTCTTGACTTGTAAAAGATGCTGCTGGTGGTAATATAATTGCTATAGTGAAAAATAAAACCATAAACAAATTACAAGCAAACCCAAGAATAATAATAAATCTAGCATTCTTATATCCATATACTTCAGCTATAATGTCTCCAACTATATAAGTAATTGGAAATAATAATGCACTAGAGGGAAGTACAATACTTCCTAAACTAAATAGCTTAACAGATGTAATATTAGATATTAATAAAGATGCAATAGATATCGCAGCTATAATAATAAAATATTTAGAATAACATCCATTAATAACAATTCTTTCTTTCTTTTTCATAAATATTCTCCCTTCTAACTAAAGTATAAAATGAAAAATAAAAAAAGAAAAATACATATTTTTC
>JAZSKU010000093.1:0-4273 GCA_045535005.1 Bacilli bacterium | reverse complement strand
CCTTCATCGACTATTTTTTCATCTAAAATATCTAAATATCTAGTATCTAAATTACTATTAACAATTAATTTCTTTGAAAAATAATCGTCGTTTTTTATTAATGTGTTATAGTTATTTAAATAATATAAATATTGTTTATGTAATTGAGATATTTGAATATTTAAATAGTTTCTTCTAGTATTTGGTGAAGATTTAATAAGTTTTAATTCATCAGGTGAAAGCATTATGATTCTATATTGAGATATAAAATCACTTAGTTTCTTTTGTATTTTTGAATTAATTTTAGTCTTTTTACCATTTTTATCAAGAAATACCTCTAATGATTTTTTTTGAAGGTAATCATAATAATATATTTTAATTCTAAAATACTCTTCATTATTTTTAATAATTGATAATTCATTATTAGTTTTAAAAGACTTTGCTAAACTACCTAGATAAATAGCTTCAATAATAGATGTTTTGCCAATTCCATTTTTTCCAATAATAATATTTAAATTAGAGAAATTATCAAAATTTTTCTTTTTATAATTTCTAAAATTAAGTAGCTCTAATCTAGTGATATTCATTTTTAACCTCTTAAACCCCCTAAATTTTAATTTTTGGCTTTTTAAGTACACCTATTCGATAAATTAATTATATCATAATTTAGCATATAAAAAAAGATAATTTAGATATAATTATCTTTTTTTTGCCCAATTCTTTCATCTAGAACATATTTTAATCTTGTTGCTCTTAAAATTTGATTTGTAAGTGATCCAATTGATACATCAAATTCTAAAATATCTCCATTTTTAAACACTATTGCTGATCTTTTTTCTTCTAAACCATAGTATTTATCAACTTTTTCTAAATTTACCCAAATGCAGTCTGTTTTTTCTGGAGAAGCTGTAGGAAAAAATATTATTTGTCTACTTTCTTCAATAATTAATGGTGATTTATGAGTTATTCCTAATAATTTTCTTGTTCCTTCTTTTCTGCCTTCTAATGAACTACCAAAATATTCGCAACTATGTTCTAATATTTCTAAGGTTGAATTTTCAACTATATACTCTGTTCCTTGTTCAATAACTTTACTTTTTCTTGAATTTAATGGCAATATTACTTGAGTATCATAATTTATCTCATAATCCATGATTTTCCCCCTTTCTTAAATTTGTTTTTATAGTATCAAAACTATTTTGTCGAAATTTGTCGAATTATGTCGAAACAAATAAAAAAATGAACTTTTTAGGGTTCATTTTTATGTTTATATTATTAGTATGTCTTCATTGGTAAAATTAATTCAATTAATTCATTGTTTTCAACTTCTTTTAATATAATTGGGCTTATTTCACCATTTAGTAAAATATAAATTTCTTCTTTATTAAATATTTTTAATGCATCTATCATATATTTAGCACTAAATGAGATCTTAATATTATTATTAGTTTGGTTATCAATTTCCATTTTTTCTTCAACTTTTCCCATTTCTGTACTTGATGCTCTAATAATAAGATTGTTATTTAATATTTCTAAATCAATAATATTTTTATCTTTAGATTGAGTTATTAATGATGCTCTATCTAATATATTATAGAATTCTTTTAAATTTAATTTAACTGTATAACTAAATTCTTTTGGAATTGAATTATCAGTATTTGGATAAGTTCCATTTAATAATGAAGATTGGAATTTTAAATTATTGTGTTTAAATAATACTTTATTACTAAATACATGAATTTCTAATTCTGAATCATCTTCAATTGTTTTAACAAGTTCATTAATATTTCTTGCTGGAATAACAATGTTAATATTTTCTTCATACAATTTATCAACACTAACACTTACTTTAGATAATCTATATGAATCTGTAGCTACACATTCAAATATATTTCCTATTAACTTAATGTTAACACCTGTTAATAAAGGTCTACTTTCTTGTAATGAACATGCAAATGATGTTTGATTGATCATTTCTTTAAATTTAGAACTATTAATAACAATAGGTTCTTTTACTTCTTCTAAATTTATATTAGGGAAATCTTCTTGCATAAAGCAATTAAAGTTATATATAGAAGATTCTGTTATGAAAGATACTTCATTACTTTCAAAGTTTTCTATTACTATATCAGTATTTGGTAATTTTCTAATTATTTCTAATAAAGATTTACCATATATAATAGTACATCCTTCTTCATCTATACTTTTTATATCTTTTTTATCAATAAAGCATTCTATTGTTATATCATTATCTGTAGCTGTAAGATATAAACCTTCTTTCTTTAATTCAAATTTAATACCATTAAGAACTGGAATAATGTTTCTAGTTGATAATGCTTTACTAACATAATTTAATCCTTCCATTAAAGTATTTTTTTCTATTATTAATTTCATATTCTCCTCCTTATATATTTATATATATTATTAATATTATAGACTGTTGATATTGTTGATAACTTTGTTATGTTAAGTTGTTATCTAGTTTTTTCAGTATTTTTTTGTTTGTTTATGTGTTGATAACTTGTAAGTTATTCACATATCTTTTCTTTAAGTATTTTTATTTCTTCTTGAAGTGTAGTATTTGTTTTTAATTCGTTAGATATTTTCTCTCTAGAATATATTATTGTTGAGTGATCTCTACCTCCAAACTCTAATCCTATTCTCTCTAAGCTTTCATCTGTCATTATACTACTTAAATACATAGCTATTGACCTAGCATCTGTTACATTTTTCTTTTTCATTTTACCTTTTAACATTGTTGAATCAAGGTTGAAATATTTAGCAACTATATCTATTATTTTAGCTACTGAATTTGTTCTATATACTGTTTTAGGTACAAATTCTTGTAATGCATCTTGTGCTATTTTTAATGTAACTTCAGGAATATTGAATGCTGCTTTATATGCAACTATTCTTATTACTGCTCCTTCTAGATTCCGTATATCACTACCACAGTTATTTGCTATATAGTTAATAACTTCTTCATTAATATCTAAATCATAGTTATTAATCATTATTTTATTTTTAATAATATTCTTTTTTAATTCGAATTCAGGTGGATTAATTGATTCTGTAAGTCCCCATCTAAATCTAGTTTTTAATCTATCTTCTAAGTATTTATAATCATTTATTGATGTATCAGATGCTATAATTATCTGTTTTTCATTAGAATATAATGTATTAAATGTATTTGTGAATTCTATTTGTGATTTAGTTGCATTCTCAAGAAATTGAATATCATCTATCATTAATACATCTATATTTCTATATTTTTCTCTAAATGCTTCTAAGTAACTTATATTACTACCTGTTTTTGTTTTAGCTGCAACTATTGATCTATAATCGTTACTAAATTGTTCAGCTGTAACATATAATACCTTTTTATCTGAATGTGTAACTATATAATTACCAATTGCATGCATTAAATGGGTTTTACCTAGACCACTTTTAGCATATATAAAGTAAGGATTATATAATTTACCTGGATTTTTTGCTACAGCAAGAGCTGTTCCATATGCTAATTTGTTTGAATCACCTACTACAAATGTATCAAATGTATATTTTGAATTAAAGTTACTAACATATTTATAAGTATTTATATTAGGTTCATCATATTCATTAAAAGTATCATTTATTTCTTCTTTGACTTCAGTTTTAGTTGGTTTTATATCTATTTTATCTAAATCTCTTTTTAATACATATGTTATTTCACATGTATCATTTGTTATATCATTTATAATTTCTTCTATTATTTCACTATAGTTTTTTTCTATGCTTTGTAAAAGTAATTCATTGTCAGGAACGATTATTATTATTTTACTGTCATTGTATGAATGAATTTTCAAATCTTTAAATGCATAATTGTAAGACATCAGTGAAACCTTAGATTTTATCTTAGATAAGAACTCATTCCATATGTTTTCGTTTGTCATATCATCATTCCTTTCTGTTGTTTCTAATTAAATTATAATAAAACTTTTTTTAAAGTCAAAGTAAAAAAATTTATTAACACTTATACTAACAATTTTCACACTTTTTGTAAACATTTTTTTTAAGGTTTTTCCTTATATAGAATGAGTTATCAACAAAACTAACAAATTTTATTAATTATGTAAACTTCCTTTGTGAATAAAATGTGGAGAAGTTAACATAATTTGTTAATATAATGTTGATAAGTTAACATAATAATTATCAAAATGGTAGTTAACATAATAAATATTTTATGTTAAAATTAATATAAGAGGAAAAAAGATATGAATAATAAAGAAATTTTTGAAAAATATTTAATAAATTT
>JAZSKU010000014.1:0-5947 GCA_045535005.1 Bacilli bacterium | reverse complement strand
TTTCAAATGCATCTTGTTTTGCTTTGTTAAACATTTCTAAAACATTTGGCATTGCGATAATCACCAAGATTGCAAGTATAGCTATAACAGCAAGTAATTCTACTAATGTAAAACCTTTTTTATTCATTAAATACCTCCTATTTTATAAATTAAGTATAACTCTATTTAAAATGATATTCAATAAGAAAACTATACATAGTGTATAGTTTCTATTGTGCAACTGGATTTGCTTCAAAATTAATTGTTATATTAGCATTTTGTACAGTAGTTGGGGTTTTATCTAGTATAACCCCTACAACCATATATACACTTTGCCCAGGTGCTAACTCAAATGGTGTTGTGAAAGGACCTTCTGCGTCTAACGATTCAGCAAACCCTGTCATAACATTAAAATATTCACTATTATCATTACTAATAGTTATATTATCTATAGTTGCTATAATGTCAGATTCATTATTCGTTATAATAAAACCAAAAAACGTTTCATCACCTTTACGAGATAAATTTTTAACACTAAAGCTTGCAGTTGTTTCGCCAAAAGATAATGAATCTAAAAACATATCAGTATTTTCACCAAGAATTTTATCCGTAAATACAACTTTTAAATCTGAATTTGTTGTTAATGTTCCTGCTGTACCATTTATCGATAAATCTACACTCGATACTACTGCATAACCTACACCAAGTACTAATAATAATACTAATATTGCAATTCCATATAATGAATTTTTTCTTCTCATATTATACTCCTTTCTTTTAATACTTTGTTAGTATCTATTCTATTTTTAGATATAGACTTCCCACTCCGACTTTGTCAAGTTTTTATGTTGATAACTTGGGTCTCTTGTGGTATAAATAAATTATGAAGAATTTAGTTTATTTAGGAATTGTATTTTTATTATTTGTTAATATAATGTTTATATTTATGTTTAAGGAACCTAGTGTAATTATTACATATGAATCTACATATAAATATAGACAAGTAGTTGACTTATATGATGAATTTAATATTGTTACTGATAAGGTTATTGATACTTCTAAATTAGGAAGTGGAGAACTTGTTATTAATAAAGATAATAAAAAATATATTATTTCATATAATGTTATTGATGATGAAGGTCCTGTTGTTATGTGGGTTGGGAATATTACTATTAAAAAAGGTGATACTTTTAACTACAAAAATAGACTTTTGTGTGTAGATAATCACGATAAGAAAGTTAGTTATACTGTTGAAGGTGATTATGATTTAGATACTATTGGTAAATATAATCTTAATTATGTAGCTGTTGATAGTAGTGGTAATAAAACATATAAACCATTTGTGTTAACTGTTGTAGAAGAATATTCTAATAGCAGTTCTAGTACTTCCTCAAGTGAACCATTTAAATTTAGTGAACTTGTTAGCAATTATAAAACTGATGATACTCTTGTTGGAATAGATGTTTCTGCATGGCAAGGTGATGTTAACTGGACTAAAGTTAAGGCAGCTGGATGTGACTTTGTTATGATTAGAGTTGGTTATGGTCATGTTAATAATGAGTTAAAATTTGATAAATACTTTAAAGATAATTTAAAAGAAGCTAAAGAAGCTGGTCTTAAAGTAGGATTATATTTCTATAGTTACGCTAAAAATGTTGAAGAGTCAACTTCTCAAGCTAAATGGATTGTTGAAGCATTAAACGGAGAAAAACTTGATTTACCTATAGCATTTGATTTTGAAGATTGGTCTGACTTTAAAAGTTATAATATGAGTTTATATGATATTAATGATGTCGCTGATGCGTTTATGAATGAAGTAGAAAAATCTGGTTATGAAGGTATGTTATATGGTAGTGCTTCATATTTAAAAAATATATGGTTTGAAAAATCTAATCCTATATGGCTTGCTCACTATACTCGTAAAACTGATTATAGTGGTAAATATAATATGTGGCAATTATCTAATAAAGGTAGAATTGATGGTATATATGGGGATGTAGACTTAAATGTTTTATATACTAAATAATGTAAAGGAAAGCGTTAAATGTTATTTAATGCTTTTTATTTGTTGTATAATTAAGTTGGAGGAATCTTTATGTATGAAAATAAAAAGATATTCATATTAGGTATGGCAAGAAGTGGTTATCATGCAGCAAGAGTACTTGCTAAACGTGGTAATACTATTGTTTTAAATGATATGAATGAAAAACAAGATGAAAATAGAGTAAAAGAATTAGAAAGTTTAGGAGTTAAAGTTATATTAGGTAGTCACCCTGATGATATTTTAGATACTTCGTTTGATTATTTAATTAAGAATCCTGGTGTTAAATTCGATCATAAATATTTAAAATATTGTGAAGAAAATAACATTAAAGTAATTAATGAAATTGAAATGGCTTATCATTTATTACCTGAGGGAGTTAAATTAGTAGCTATTACTGGTACTAATGGTAAAACTACTACTACTTCATTAACATATGAAATAGTTAGTGCTGCTTTCCCTGGTAGAACTCATTTAGCTGGTAATATTGGTTTTCCACTTTGCGAAGTTATTGAAAATATTAAACCTAATGATTATTTAGTTATGGAAATTGGTGTACCTCAATTACATGATTTCTATGATTTTAATCCAGATGTGGCTGTACTTACTAATATATTTGAAGCTCATTTAGATATGTTTGGTACTCGTGACTATTATAATGAAAATAAGGTTAGAATGTTCCAAAATCATACTGATAAAAATGTAGCTATTATTAATATGGGTAATGATGATGCATATCGTATCACTAAAGATATTAAAAGTACTAAGAAATATTTTTCTAGTAAAGAAGTAATTGATGGTGCTTATTTTGATAATAATAAATTATATTATTATGGAGAAGAAATCATTGATGTTAATGATGTTAAATTACAAGGTAAACATAATTATGAAAATATTATGTGCGCTATTATGATTTGTAAGGAACTTGGAATATCTAATGATATTATGAAGAAAGTTATTTCTGAATTTACTGGTGTTGAACATAGAATTGAATATGTTCGTACATTTGAAGGTAAAGACTTCTACAATGACTCTAAAGCCACTAATATTACATCTACTCAAATTGCTTTAAATGCATTTAAGAAACCTGTAGTATTATTACTTGGAGGGCTTGAAAGAACTCAAAGTTTCTTAGAACTTAAAGATTATTTAACAACTACTAAGTTAGTTATTTGTTATGGTCAATGTAAGGATAGAATTAAGAGTGAAATGGATACTTTAGGAATTAGAACTATTGTTGTTGATACTTTAAAAGAAGCAACATTAAAGGCTAATGAGGAAAGTGTTTCTGGAGATGTTATCTTATTAAGTCCAGGTAGTGCTTCTTGGGATCAATATAAATGTTTTGAAGATAGAGGTACTGAATTTAAAGATATAGTTAAATCTTTATAAAATAAAAATCCACATAAGTGGATTTTTTAATTGACTTCTAAATTTGATAAGAATTCTGGTTCACATGTTAGATTAATTTTCAAACTTTTTAAAGCTCTTAAATCTCCGTTTTCAACTATATATGTTGCGTGAGCTTCACAGAATTTTAATTTTTTAAGATTACTTAATGCTTTTTCTACCATTGGATTTGTTGCTGAACAAATACTTAATGCTGTTAGAACTTCTGTTAATTGAAGTGGTGTATTATTGTTATACATTTCTTTCTTTAACTTTAGCATTGGCTCTAATACATTTGGTGATAGAAGTGCTATATCATCTGGTATTTTGCTTAGTTCTTTTATTGCATTTAATACTAAACTACTTGCTGGGCTAAGTATATCTGTTTGTTTACCTGTAATAATTTTTCTTTTTGATATTCTAAGTGATATAACAGGTTTTCCTTCTTTTTCACTTTTATCTAATGCTGGTTTAATAACATCTAAATATTTTTCATCTATATTTAGTTCATTCATTAATAATTTTATTTTTTGACATGTATCATCATCTGTAAGTCCTTTTTTGTAGTTTGTAAGTTCGCTATAGTATCTTCTTACTATTTCTTTTTTTGATGCTTCTTCAACTATATCATTATCTTTTATACAGAATCCTAGCATGTTAACACCCATATCTGTAGGTGATTTATATATATCTTTTCCAGACACTTTATTTAAAATGCTTTTAAGCACAGGATACATTTCTACATCTCTATTATAATTTACTGCTGTTTCTCCATATGCTTCTAAATGAAATGGATCTATCATATTAACGTCTTTTAAGTCTGCTGTTGCTGCTTCGTATGCTAAATTAACTGGGTGTTTTAATCCTAAATTCCATACTGGGAATGTTTCAAATTTTGCATATCCTGCATTAACACCCATTTTATTTTCATGATAAATTTGTGATAAACAAGTTGCTAGTTTACCACTACCTGGACCAGGTGCATTAACTAAAATTAATGGTTTAGTTGTTTCAATATATGGATTAGCTCCATAACCTTCTTCACTAACAATTGTTTCTACATCCGTAGGATATCCTTTTGTAAATGTATGTATATATGTTTTTATACCATTTCTTTCTAATCTTTTTATAAATTTATCAACACTGACTTGATTTTTATATAAAGTTATTACTACTGAATTAACAGAGAAACCCATTTTTTTAGAATTTTGAATTAATTTTAAAACTTCAGTGTCATATGTTATACCATATTCACCTCTAGTTTTATTTTTTTCTATATCTCCTGCATTAATACAAAATATTATTTCTAAATCATTTTTTAATTCTTTAAACATGCTTATTTTAGCATCATTTTTAAACCCTGGTAATACTCTTGCTGCGTGACTATCATCAAATAATTTACCACCTATTTCTAAATATAGTTTATCGAATAATTTAAAACGATCTCTAATTTTTTTACTTTGTATTTTTACATATTTTTTGTTATCAAAACCTTCTTTCATATTTATTATTACCTCACTAGTATAAATTATAACATCATGTATTTTTTTTAACAAGCAAACAAAAAGAATAATTTTTAATTATTCTTTTATACAGTTATTTGCTAAGATATAATATTCTTTAGCAAGGTTTTCATTCTTTTCTATGTTTGCTTCAGGACAACCATTTTCATAATAATATTTAGCTAAATTATAATATCCATATTTTACTCTTTCTGAAATTGGTGTTTCGATTGATTTAGTGTAATATATAAATGCTTTTTTTAGGTCTCCTTTTTTTCTATAGTATTCTCCTACTTTATTTAATGCCCAACTTTCATTCATGTCTGCACTTATTTCATAATATTTTATTGCAGTATCTAAGTCATTATTATCTTCAGCAATTTTACCTAAGTTATTAAATGCGAATACATATCCTGCATCAGTTGCTAGATTAAAATAATATTTTGCTTTTTCTATATCAACTTTATTTTCATTGTTAATACCTCTTAAATAACATAAACCAAGTGTATTATATGCTGCTGCACTACCTAGTTCTATTGCTTTAAGTAAATATTTCCACATTGTATCAAAGTCATATTCTACTCTATTTGTTAACATTAAGTTAGCAACCATCCAGCATCCCTTAGGATGATCTTTTTGTGCTGCTTTTAAATAATATTCATAACATTTTTTAAAATCTCTTTTACCACTAATATAACCATCAAATTCTAATGATCCTAACTCAGCACATGCATACATATTATTTGTTCTAGAAAGTTCTATAAGCGAATTAATATAACTTTCTCCCCAATATAATTTAACTTTTAAATATTCAGCTAATTCTTGTTTATTAATATTTATGTTAATAGATTGTGTATATACTGGTTGTTTATTATTTAATATAGCATATGATAAATATTTTATTATTTTTTCATAATTAGATTCTTCTTTAATAAAATCATTTGATATATGTTCATCATTAATAATTATTTTTTCTAATTCTATACATACTTTATTTAAGTTTTCATTTTCATTAATTAAATCTAAAGAATTATTA